>NZ_JAMBDT010000082.1:0-23279 GCF_025143765.1 Gordonia sp. p3-SID1431 | reverse complement strand
CAAGGGCCGGCGTTTCAACACAATCAGGAAAGCACAACCTGACCAAAATAAACCTAGCAAAATGTGACACCCAGGACGGGGCCCGAACGCCACACAAAAAAACAAACATCTACATCCACAAAGATGCACGATGCCACATTGGCATCAGACAATTCATCATCACACTATCGAGTTCTCAAAGAACACACACCCACCAGCTACCCACCCCAAATCAGGGCTCTCACCAGCAGACTCCGCATTCAACGTTGCCAACCACCCCGTCTCCGGGGCAACTCTTCCAGCCTACCAGACCCATCCCGCAGCCCGCAACCCCGAAGAATTCCGAACCCAGGAGAATCCAGCAACCCCAAACACTTTACCCGAGCCACAGCGACTCGAACCAAACATCCAGGGGCGGCCAGCCAAGAAACCCGGTCTCCACTCCCCACCATCAGACCCTCTCAGGTCTTCCGGGGCGGCGCCGTGGCTCGCTGACTCGACATAATTTACGCACCGCCGTACCTGTCGTCAAATCGCCTGGTCAGAGTGGGTACGACCCTCGATGCGACGACCTGGGAGTGCAGATTTCGCAGACTGTTCGGTCGGCAAGCCGGCCGCGACGGTGCCACGGGGAACGACCAGAGCAGATGATCCGCCCGCCGATGCGGCCGCATCCGGGCCTGCCCGGTTGGGTTCCCGAGGCGTCGCTTGTCCCGCCTTCGACAGGACCGCACATAGCAAGAACCCCCGCCCGGGTGTCCCGGGCGGGGGTTCTTGGTGTTGGTAGCGGGGACAGGATTTGAACCTGCGACCTCTGGGTTATGAGCCCAGCGAGCTACCGAGCTGCTCCACCCCGCGTTGGTGAACACAACGTTACACACCGGTTTGTCAGCGATGCAAATCGCTACTCCAACCCCACGCGACCTGGGAAAACGCCAGTGACGTCGGTCACTCGCGCCCCGATTTCCCCAGGTGAGGTGGCGACCCGGACGACCCGTCCGTCGCCCCCGCTAAATGTGATGCCAGTCACATCAGGCGTACACTCGGCTCACGAGACGCCCCGCCGAGGAGGAACCATGAACACCCACCGCTTCCACCACGAGAGCCACGGGAACCATCCGATGAGTTTCGTCGGGTTCGTCTTGGCACTGACCGGATTCGCCATGGCCGCGCTCTGGCTGGTCCACATGGCGGTCGGGAATGTCGGCCCCGCGATCATCTGCGGCCTGCTGATGGTCGCGGCTTTCACCACGGCGGTGTCGATCTTCTTCTCGCTGGGCCACCGGCACCACCACAGCCCGGTGCTCCCCGACAACACCCCCAACGAAACCGAGCGCTACCTTCGGAAATACCGCGGATAGCGGTATGACTCGCAGATAGCGCCCGGCCTGGGTCGTCGTTCGACTAGTTGGGAGCCGCCAGCGACTCGTAGCGGGCAACCGCCTGACTCAGCTGGTCGAGTGCCTCGCCGTACGCTGCGAAGTCGCCACTCTGCTGAGCCTGGCGTAGCGCCGTGATCGCGTCACTGATGGCGTTTGCCGCGTCGTCCCGCTCGGGCGAATCACCCTGCTGCGGAGGTTGATTCGGCGTCGGCGTGGCCGGTGCCGGCGTTCCGGCCTGGTCCGGCGCGGGCGGTGCCTGCTGATCTCCGGGGACCACTCCGGCAGCGGGCGTGATGCCGACCTGCCGCAGAGCCTCGCGGGTCGTGGGTGCATAACCGATCCCGGATACCCGGTCTGCCGATTCGAACCTCGTGATCACACGGAACAGACGGGGGAAGGCCTCTTCGCCCTGGGCCTGTGCGTACAACGGGACGACGTACAGGATGCCGTTGTCGCCCACCGGAAGCGTGAGGAGATTACCGAAGGTCACCGTCGCCGTGTTCTCGAGCGACTTCAGTGATTCCGCCACCGTTCGGTCGGTGCGCATCGGGTTGAACGCCTGCTGCGGACCGGACCGTTGGGAGTTGCTGGGCAACTGCTTGACCGTCATCTGACCGTAGTTCTCGGGATTCGACGACACGGTCACATAGGCGCCCAGGATCGGTCGGTTGAGTCGCGTCAGCACCGAGGTCAGCTGGAACGTCGGCTCACCGCTCTCCGGATCCGAGGCCACGAAGTAGTACGGGGGCTGGTCCAGTCCGCGCTGCTCGGCGTCCGGGTCCGTCGGATCGGAGGGCACCGACCAGAAATCGCTCGCCTGGAAGAACGTCTGGGGCGAATCGACGTGGTAGCGGGTCAGCAGCGACCGCTGGATCTTGAAGATGTCCTCGGGGTAGCGGACGTGATCCCGCAGGGAGGTCTGCGCGTCGAAGTCTGCGCGGGACTTGACCGTGTCGGGGAAGACCTCCATCCACGTCTTCAGCACCGGGTCATCGGTGTCGAACTGATACAGCTCGACCTCGCCGGTGTAGGCATCGACGGTCGCCTTCACCGAGTTGCGCACGTAGGACACGGTCTTGTTGATCTGCGTCCGACCGGTCTGCCCCGGGTTGAGGTCCTGGGCGTCGGCGGTCGCGCTCTGCAACGACGTGGGCTGCGAGTACGGGTAGTCGTCGAGGGTGGTGTAACCGTCGACGATCCACTTGATCGAGCCGTCCTCCATCACCGCGGGGTACGTCTTCGAATCGACCGTCAGCCACGGTGCGACCTGTTCGACGCGGTCCCGGGGATCGCGGTTGTAGATGATCTTCGATGCCGAGTTGATCTCGCCCGACAGCAGGAAGTTCCGCTCGGCGTATTTGCCGGCATAGAGGGCTCGGGAGAACCAGTTGCCGAGCGAGACTCCCGCCGGCCCCTGGTAGGTGTACTTGTCGTCCCCGATGTCGTGTTCCCGAGCCTGCCCGTCGTCGGAACCGACGATCGCGTAATCCGGGTCGATCTTCGCGAGCAGCTCGCCGAAGTAGATCCGCGGCTGTGACACCTTGATCGGGGCGTCCCGCTTGTACTCCTCGGTCTGGTAGTTCGAGGTGTCGCTGACGTAGTAGAACGGATCGCCGCCACCGTCGACGTTGTTGACGTCTGTCGACTCCTTCACCCGGTTGGCCGGGGCGGCGACGAACCCGTCGCCGTGGGTGTACACGAGGTGCTTGTTCAGCCAGTTCTGCTGGTTTTCGAGGTAGCGACTCGGATCGAGCTCGCGCACCGACACCACGAAGTCGCGTAGCTCGCCGTCGATGCGATAGCGGTCGACCGCCAGCTGCGTCGGGAATCCGTAGAAGTTCTGTCGCTGCTGCTGCTGGATGAACGTCGGGGACACCACATTCGGGTCCAGGATCCGGACGTTCGACAGCGTGGGTTCATCGCTGTTCACCAGCGCCGGGTTTGCCGGCCCGGCGGTCCAGCCCGGCTGGGTGATGACCTTGTCCGGCCCGATGCCGTACGCCTCGCGGGTCGAGGTGATCGCGCGTTCTATGTACTCGGCTTCCTTCTGCGCGGCATTCGGCTTGACCGAGAACTGCTCCATCGTCAGCGGCCAGCCGACCCCGATGAGCAACGCGGAGAACAACATCAAGACGGTGGCCAGTGCCGGCACCCGCAGGTCGCGGAGCACGATCCCGGCGAAGAACGCCACCGCACAGATGATCGCGATCGCCATCAGGATGAGCTTCGACGGCAGCACCGCGTTGATGTCGGTGTAACTCGCCCCCGGGAAGATCTCGGCCTTCCGCTGACTGGACAGCAGGGTGTACCGGTCGAGCCAGTAGGCGGCCGCTTTCAGCAGTAGGAAGGTGCCCGCCAGCACCGCGAGCTGGATGCGTGCCGCGGTCGTGACCGAACCACCGCCTTGCCCCAGGCGGATACCGCCGAACAGGTAGTGCGTGACCAGGTTCGCCAGGAAGGCCACCACGACCACGACGAACAGCAGGTTGAGCACGAAGCGGAAGAACGGCAGGTCGAAGGCGTAGAACCCGATGTCGAGGTTGAACTGCGGGTCTGTCCGACCGAACGACTGACCATGCAGGAACATCTGGACGGTCGCCCAGGACCCTTGCGCGACCAGGCCGGCCAGGGCGCCGATGATCACCGCCGGGACGATGGCGAACCAGCGGACCTTGCCCATGATGGCCGTGCGGTACCGGGCGAGCGGATCGTTCGGGCCCGCGGTCGGTACGAACACCGGGCGACTGCGGTACGCCAGGGAGACCGCCCCGAAGATGATGAGTCCGACGACGATCGTCGTGATCAGGAAGAGGATCACGCGCGTCCAGATCACCTTGGTGAAGACGCTCGAATACCCGACGTCGGAGAACCAGAGCCAGTCGGTCGCGAGACCGATCAGGCGTGGCCCGACGAGCAACAGCACCAGGACGGCCACGCCGAGCCCGATGATGATCTTGCTCCTGCGTGACAGTGTCGGCATTCCCGCCGGCCCTCGGACGCCCACCAGACCCACTCTCCAAAGCTCTCAATCCGGACACCACCCGCGCACACGTGCCTGCTGGGCGTGGTGCCCACTGTACTGGCACCACCCGGGTGACCAACTCACTCGGGGCGCCCGCTCAACGATCGCCACACCTCAGCGGTTCCCTGGCGGCGTCGCAGACTCGCGGTCGCACCGCGATCCGGGGCAGGATGAGGACGTGCCCGACCTCCCGACGACCCCACGCGCCTTCTCCACCGACGATCTCGGCAGCGCGTTGAACGAGATCATGGAACACCTCGACTCCCGTGGCTGGGGTCAGTCACCGTCCGTGTTCGCGCTGGCGCCGACCGCCCTCCTCCACGCACAGCTTCCCGAGGTGATCGCCGACGACGGTTCGGTGTTCACCCCGGTGGAGGAAGACGTCGACGACCTCGACGAGTTCCTCGCCTCGGCGGTCTGGCCAGAGGAGGTCGCCGGGGCGGCGGTGAGTATGGAGATCGTCATCGCCGATCCCGAGGACGACGACGACCGGACGCCCCGCTTCGTGGTCACCGACACCGGCGATCACCATCCGGGCGAGGAGGCTGCGCGGCTGGTGGTCGGGGTGCTGCGCACCGGCTCCGATCTCGCGCTCATGCGCCTTCGCCCCGTACCCGACGGGGAACCCGAGCTGCTGACCCACCCGCAACTGGCACTCGAACTGCGGGCCGCGCTGCGCGACACCTTCGCTCCCGATCTACCGGAGTCGTCCGACCGGGGCTGACGCGGCAGTCCTGGCAAGCCTCAGCAGCTCGGCGCCGGACGGCCCGCGCCGACCGCGTTCAGCGCATCGACAGCGCCCTCGAGGGTGTCGACCTTCACCAGCTCCAATCCGTCCGGTCGCTCCGAGACCGCCTCGGCACAGTTGCGGGCCGGGACCAGGAAGACCGTCGCGCCGGCGTCGCGGGCGGCCCGGGTCTTGTGCGTGATCCCGCCGATGGGACCGACAACCCCCTCGTCGGTGATCGTGCCGGTGCCCGCGATGAACTTGCCGGAGGTCAGCTCTCCGGGACTCAGCTGGTCGATGACCGCGAGTGCCAGCATCATCCCCGCCGACGGTCCCCCGATGTCCCCCACGTTGTAGGTGACCTCGAGGCGCGGATCGGCATCGACCACCTCCGGAACGACGCCCAGGTACCCGGCCTCGGAGTCGGCCGGATGTGTGCCGAGGGTCACCGACACGGTCTGCCGGGCACCGGCGCGGACGATCTCGATGGGCAGGACGGTCCCCGGCGGATTGTCGCCCACGACCTTCCGCAGCTGTTCACCCGTTTCCACCGGCACGCCGCCGGCCGCCACGACCTCGTCGCCGGCGCGCAGCACGTCGACCGCGGGCCCGTCGGGTGCGACGCTCGCGATGCGCAACGCGGTGGGACGATCGAGGTAACGGAGCGCGGCGACCGTCGCGTTCTCCTCTGACCCCGTCATCTGCTGCGCGTTCTCCTCCTGAACCTGCTCGGTGGTGCGGTCGGGCGGATAGACCTGGTCGCGCGGCGTGAGCGAGTAGGTGCCCGACACCCACATGCCCAGGGCGTCGAACAGCGAGATCCCGTCCCGCACCGAGACGGTGGTGAGGTTGAGGTGGCCGGTCGTCGGATCGGTCGGCGCACCGTCGATCTGCACGACCTTGCGCTCCACCACCGCCCCGTCGTCCTCCACCTTCGTCGTACCGAGGGTGTTGAGCGTGGGTCCGGGCCCGAGCGCGGCGTAGGGCACCTGCACCTGCGTGCCGAGCACCAGCAACGCCAGCAGGACCACGGTGGAGACCGCGGCCGCGGCGATTCTCCGGAATCGGGGGCTCGAACTCATTCCGCACACGATAGTGCCCCGCAGCGACCACGAGTCGGCTGCGCCGGCGACCATGAGCCGGCTACGCGCAGGGCGAACAGTCGTCGCCGTTTGCGGGCCTCACCGGGCGGTACGGTGGAACCCATGAGTGATCTGCCCTTCGGCTTCTCGTCGTCCGGTGACGGCGATGACGACCGCGACAAGAACAGCGGCGACAAGAACAAGCCGGGCGACAATCCCGGTGGCAACCCGTTCGGCGGGGCCAACCCGTTCGGATTCGGGGGCGGGCAGGGGTTCGGAGGCGGTCCCGGCGGCGACTTCGACCCCTCGAAGTTCGATCCCAACATGATCGGCCAGATGTTCTCGCAACTGGGCAACATGTTAAGCGGTATGGGCGCGGGCATGGCGGGCGGCGGAAACGCTCCGGTGAACTACTCGGTCGCGACCAATCTCGCCCGCCAGCAGATCGGTTCGTTCACCCCGATCCTCGAGAAGGAGATCTCGGCCTCGGCCGACGCGGTACGGCTCGCCGACGTCTGGCTCGACGACGCGACGAATTTCCCCAGCGGCGTCACCCAGACGGTGGCGTGGACACCGGTCCAATGGCTCGAGGAGTCGATGGACACGTGGAAGGGTCTGTGCGACCCGGTCGCCGAGCAGCTGGCCCGGACCTGGCAGGACAACCTCCCCGCCGAGGCGGCCCAGTTCGCCGGCCCGATGATCGGGATGCTGACCCAGATGAGCGGCATGGCGTTCGGCACCCAGCTCGGACAGGGGCTCGGTCAGCTCGCCAAGGAGGTGCTGACGTCGACCGACGTCGGGCTGCCGCTGGCGCCCGAGGGGATCGCCGTCCTGCTCCCCGAGGCGATCGCCAAGTTCGCCGAGGGTCTGGAGCAGCCGGCGCAGGAGATCATCGTCTTCCTCGCCGCGCGCGAGGCCGCCCATGTGCGCCTGTTCACCCACGTCGGCTGGCTGCGTCAGCGGTTGCTGACCACCGTCGAGGAATACGCCCGCGGCATCAGTATCGATTTCAGCGGTATCACCGACGCCACCGCCGGGATCGACCCGACCCAATTGCTCTCCGACCCTTCGAAACTCGAGGAGATCATCAGTTCGTCGACGTCGTTCGAGCCGACCACGACACCTGAGCAGAAAGCGGCGCTCGGCCGGCTCGAGACCCTCCTCGCCCTGATCGAGGGCTGGGTGGAGCAGGTCGTGACCCGAGCGCTCGGCGACCGGATCCCGAGTACCGGGGCCCTCACCGAGACCATGCGACGCCGGCGCGCGTCGGGCGGGCCGGCCGAGCAGACATTCGCAACCCTCGTCGGTCTCGAGCTTCGGCCCCGCAAGGTCCGCGAGGCGTCGGAGCTGTGGCGCCGCGCGCTGGAGGCCACCGACGTCGCGACCAGGGACGGCGTGTGGGCACACCCTGATCTGCTGCCGGATGCCGATGACCTCGACAACCCTGCGGGTTTCACCGACCGGCTCCTGGGCGGCGACGATCTCGACGACCCGATCGCACAGCTCGAGAAGACCATCGCCGAGGAGAAGGCACGCGACGCCACCGACGAGTCCCGTAACGACGACGACGACGACTCGACACGAGGCGGATCGTAGGAATCCACACCACCGGTGGAACACGCCATGTTGTGGATAACCTGCTCGCCGAGCGACCGCGACGGCGTTCGGCTGGCAGAGTTGCCGCATGTCGCCAGCCCGGACGAGTTCCAGCGCCATCTCGGTGTCCCCCTGCGCTGTTCCGCCCGCGGTCCCGCGGCTGCTCCCGGGGACGCCCGTCATCGTCCAGCCGGGCAACTCGGTCCGCGTGGGCATCGATCCGGCCGACAGCCTGCTCCTCGACTTCGACGCCTCGGTGTCGGCGTATTCCGTCGCCGGGCTGCTTCGATCGTTGGAGGATCCGTGCACGGCGGACACCTTCGCTCGCCGCGCCCGACGGGCCGGCCTCCACGACGACGACCTCGATCTGGTCCTGAGCAGTCTGGTGTCGGCCGGCCGAGCGGTTGTCGACCGCCCGCCCACGGCCGCGGAGTTCCACATCCTGATCCATGGCCAGGGGCCGATCAGCGAACAGCTGTCGACCTCGTTGCGCAGCATGGGTTTGTCAGCTCGACGGACGATGCGGCGGCTACCCGACGGGACGCTCGATGCCGTCGACACCGACCTGGTGATCCTGACCGACTTCGTCGTCCACGATCCGCGGGTGGTGTTCGCACTGACCCGGGCCCGGATCCCCCATCTGCTGGTCCGGGTCCGCGACGGGGTGGGCATCGTCGGCCCGCTGGTGCTCCCCGGACTGTCGAGTTGCCTCATGTGCGCGGACCGTCACCGGTCCGACGCGGACCCGGACTGGCCGGCCCTGGCCGTCCAGCTGATCCGGACGTCGGGTCAGGCGAGCCCGGCCGTGGTGGCGATGACCGCCGCGATGGCCCACTCGCAGATCGAGCAATTGGTGGAGGCCGTACGCGACCGGCCGCACGTGGAGCCACGACCCGATCCGCAGCTGCTCGACCATGTGTTGGAGTTCCGAGATGACCCGACGCGGCTGGACATCAGACAATGGTCGCCGCACCCGGCCTGCGATTGTCGTCCCGCACCGGATCAGCAAGCCAGGTCGTCTATTGTGTGACGCGGAAAGGATGCTATGACCGACATCACCAAAGGACAGGGTCGCCGCAACGCGAAACTGGCCTCTCTTCCGATCGGTATGGCCGGGCGGGCTGCGGCCGGTTTCGGCAAGCGCATGGTCGGCAGGGACAAGGACGAGGTCAACCAGGAGCTCCTGGAGAAGTCCGCCGAACAACTGTTCGCCGTTCTCGGCGAACTCAAGGGCGGCGCCATGAAGGTCGGGCAGGCGCTCTCGATCATGGAAGCCGCGATCCCCGACGAGTTCGGCGAGCCGTTCCGCGAAGCGCTCACCAAGTTGCAGGCCGACGCCCCGCCCATGCCGGCCGCGAAGGTCCACAAGGTGCTCGACCAGCAGCTCGGCACCCGGTGGCGCGAGCGTTTCCGGGAATTCTCCGACGAGCCCGCGGCATCGGCGTCGATCGGACAGGTACACAAGGGAATCTGGTCGGACGGCCGTGAGGTCGCGGTCAAGGTCCAGTACCCCGGGGCCGACCACGCATTGAAGGCCGATCTGAAGACCCTGTCCCGCATGTCCGGACTCCTGCAGCGCCTGTCCCCCGGCACCGACGTCAAGGCGATGATGGACGAACTCATCGACCGGACCGAGGCCGAACTCGATTATCTCGGCGAGGCCGACAATCAGCGCGCCTTCGCCAAGGCCTACGACGGCCATCCCGACTTCCTCATCCCCAAGGTCGTCGCGAGTGCACCCAAGGTCGTCGTCTCGGAGTGGGTCGACGGCGTCCCGCTGTCGAAGATCATCGCGACCGGGGACCAGCAGACCCGCGACGACGCCGCCGCGAAGATGGCCGAATTCGAGGTCAGCTCGCCGTACCGGGTCGGACTCCTCCACGGCGATCCGCATCCGGGCAATTTCTTCCGGGCCACCGACGGGCGGTTCGGCGTACTCGACTTCGGTGCGGTCGGCCACTATCCGGAAGGCCTCCCGCCCGAGACCGGACCGATTCTCCGGCTGGCGCGGGACAAGAAGTACGACGAACTCAAAGAACTCATGATCTCCGCCGAGTTCATCCGCCCGTCCCACGCGAACAAGGTGACGAGTGCCGACCTCGAGGCCTACCTGCGTCCCTACGTCGATCCGCTCTACAGCGAGTCGTTCCACTTCACCCGGAAGTGGATGCAGCGGGCCGCGGGCAAGGCCACCGATGTTCGCGGCGAGGTGTACAAGACGTCACGAAACCTGAACGTGCCCAAGCGTTTCGTGATGGTCTTCCGCGTGCTCGGGGGCTGCGTCGGCATCGCCTCGCAGCTCGAGGCGCATGCACCGTACCGGGCCATCATGGAGGAGTGGGTCCCCGGCCTGGGCGACTGACCCCACCCCGCAGACACGACACCGACGCCGCGAGCATTTCTGCTCGCGGCGTCGGTGTTGTTGTCATGCAACGTTCTTACGCGGGCGACCGCGGGGACGCTTGCGTGCGATGACGGCTCCGCGCTCGAAGATCTCGCCTCCCCAGACCCCCCAGGGCTCGGATCGATCGAGTGCGGCCTGCAGGCACTGGGCCCGCAACGGGCATTCGGCGCACATGGCCTTGGCACGCTCGAGGTCACGGGGGTCTTCGGCGAACCACAGATCTGCGTCGGCGACCTGGCAGGGCAGGTCGAGCCGGGCGGTCGCTGCGCGGTCCGCCGACATACAGGACTCGAGGACGCATTCGACAGTCATTGGTTTCTCCACATCTGCTCGTTTGGGGTGTTGAACCCGAGTCCTCGATGTGGCTCTGCGTCCGAGACCCCTGGATCGGGGTGGAGATTCGGTGACAGAAAAAGAGGGCCACGGGTGTCGCCTCTGCGATTCGCCCGTGGCCCGGAATGTCTCGGAGATCTAACTCCGGGAACTTCGGAACAGAACGGGGAACCGACGCGGCGCGGGTGCTACTGCTGCTGCGGGCGGTGCGATTCGCGCGACGCGCGCTTCGGCTGCCAGGTGCAGAGCCGCCGCCGGGACGGCGACCGGGCGTGCAAAGCTCGTGCACGCTCGGGCGACCGGCATCCAGGAGCGGGTGCGACCGGTACGCGCGATGGCGGGCTGATTCGGCTTCAGCGCATGCAATTTCGGCGCATGCGTGTCGGCTGCTCTCAGGTTCGCCGCAGACTGGCAGATGCCGGCCTGGCTCACGGTGATTCCGTTCACTGATCCACTCCCTTCTGGTCTCGTGGCTTTCCGCGTTCGTGTCGGTCGTCGGTGACTGTGGCGGGCCGGTGTGACGGACGCACACAACCCATCCCAGTACTGACGGGACTCAGAGTAGACGCTGGGCCGAAACCCGCACAACCTATTTTTGACCTGCGGTTTTGACGAGTTCGATGATGTCGGCGCCGTACTCGTCGACCTTCTTCGCGCCGATTCCCGAGATCGCCACCAGCGCAGCGGTATCGGTCGGTCGTTGCTCGGCGATCGCGGTGAGGGTCTTGTCGGAGAAGACGACGAAGGCCGGCACCTTTTTCTCCTGGGCCCGCTCGCGACGCCACTCCTTGAGCGAGACCAGCAGTCCTTCGTCCAGATCCGACGGGCACCCGGCGCAGCGACCGAGCAGCGTCGCGGTCGAATCCATCAACCGGGAACCGCAGACCCGGCATGTCGGTCCGCGGCGGGGCGCGCGCTCCTTCGCGATCGGCGACGCGGGCGAGTCGTCGGGCACGAGGTCGGCGAGGAACCGCGAGCGACGCCGGGCACGGCCGCCCTCGTTGCGGGCCACGGCCCACGACAGGTGCAGGTGCTCGCGGGCACGCGTCACTCCGACATAGAACAGTCGCCGCTCTTCCTCGACCTCTTCCCAGGAGCCCTTGATCGCCTGGCTGATGGGCAGCGACCCGTCGGTGAGTCCGACGAGGAACACCGCATCCCACTCGAGTCCCTTGGCCGCGTGCAGCGACGACAACGTCACGCCCTGCACCGTCGGGGGATGTCGCGCCTCGGCGCGGGCGGCGAGTTCGGCCGACAGTTGCGGCAGCGTCAGTTCCGGGTTCTCGGCGACCATGTCCTCGGTCAGCTGGACCAGCGCTTTCAGTGATTCCCACCGGCTGCGCGCCTGCGCACCGGACGGCTGCTCCTCGCTGAGACCCAGCTCGCCCAGCACCGCGCGCACGACGTCGAGGAGCTCCACGTCGGGTCTGACCTCGCGGCCAGCGACCGTCGCGAGCTGCCGCATGGCCTGCCGGACCTCGGTGCGCGCGAAGAACGCCTCGCCGCCGCGCACCTGGTACGGGATGCCCACCTCGGTCAGGGCCTGCTCGTAGTTCTCGGACTGTGCGTTGACGCGGTACAGGATCGCGATCTCGGCGGGCGCGACCCCCGATCTGATGAGGTGTTTGATCTCGATGGCGATCGCCGTCGCGGCGGCGGGCTCGTCGTCGTACTCGGCGAACTGCGGCAACGGCCCGGGCGGGCGCTGTCCGATGAGCTGCAGGCGGGTTCCCGCGATGCGCCCCCGGGCGGCGCCGATGACGCGGTTCGCCAGATCGACGACCTGCGGGGTGGACCGGTAGTCGCGCTCGAGACGGACGACCGTGGCCTCCGGGAACCGGCGGCTGAAATCCAAGAGATGGTTCGGCGAGGCACCGGTGAACGTGTAGATGGTCTGGTTGGCGTCACCGACGACCGTCAGGTCGTCGCGTTCCCCGAGCCAGGCGTCCAGCAGACCCTGCTGCACCGGCGTCACGTCCTGGTACTCGTCGACGACGAAACACCGGTACCGCGAACGGAATTCGTCTGCGGCGCCCGGTTCGACGGTGAGGATCTGGGTCATGTAGATGAGCATGTCGTCGAAATCGAGCAAGCGGTCCCCGTCGGGCGAGACCTTGGCGTCCTCGTAGTGCCCGTACACGGCCGCGACCTTCGGCGGCGGTGCCGGGGACTCGCGGCCGAGTCGGCCGACCGCCTCGGCGTAGTTCTCCGGTGAGATCAGCGAGGCCTTGGCCCACTCGATCTCCGATGACAGGTCTCGCAGCGTGTCGGTCGAGGTGTCGAGGCCGGAGCGACGGGCTGCCCGGGAGATGAGCGGAAACTTGTTGTCCAGGAGTTCCCACCGGGCGTCACCGAAGGCACGCGGCCAGAAGTACCGCAGCTGACGCATGGCGGCCGCGTGGAAGGTCTGGGCCGCGACGCTGCCCCCCGAACCGCCGACACCGAGACTGCGCAGGCGGGTGCGCATCTCGCCGGCGGCGCGGGCGGTGAAGGTGACCGCCAGGACCTGGCCGGGATTGACCTGGCCGGTGTCGACGAGGTGGGCGATGCGCCTGGTGATGGTCCGGGTCTTGCCCGTGCCCGCCCCGGCCAGCACGCACACCGGTCCGCGCGGCGCCAGGACTGCGGCGCTCTGCTCGGGATCGAGTCCCTCGACCGCGCCGCCACTCGCCGACACCGCAGCACGACGCGGGGACTCGGGTTTCGCGGCAGAAGTCGGATGAGGCACGGCGTCCACTATGTCACCAACCACCGACGCCGCCGGCAGGCGAACAACGCGGACGGGAACAGCAGGCCCGGACATGGTGTTATGGGACCCATGAGCAACGTGATCGACGACGAGGCCGGCGCCCGCACCTCCGACTCCGGTGAACTGACCATGTACACCACGTCGTGGTGCGGCTTCTGCGCGCGCCTCAAGCGCGGCCTCAAGAGCAGCGGTATCAGCTGGCAGGAGATCGACATCGAGCTGAACCCGGACGCCGCCGAGTTCGTGGGCAGCGTGAACGGCGGCAACCATGTCGTCCCGACCGTCCTCTACGCCGACGGCACCACCGCCACCAACCCGTCGATCGCCGACGTGAAGGCCAAGCTGGGCGTCTGACACCGTTTCGGGGTCGGCTCACCGGGCCCTTCGAGGCTCGTCGCTTGCGCTCCTCGCACCTCAGGGGGCAGAGGCCGCCCAGGCCTCGATCATCGAACGAGCGATGGAGATCGATCCGGGGAGGCGCAGACGGTCGGCGTCGTCGGAACCCGGCGCCTCGGCGCGGGACCAGCCGTCGCCCCGGGCCAGCGCCGCCCGGACCTCGTCGCGGTGGAACCACTGCGCATCGCCGATCTCGCCGTCGAGGAACGCCAGCTCGTCTGCCGGGTCGCCGAGCGCCGCGAAGCCCAGCATCAGCGACCGCGGGAACGGCCAAGGCTGGCTGCCCAGGTAGCGCGGTTCCCGCACCACGATCCCGACCTCTTCGTACACCTCGCGCAGGACGCACTGTTCGAGCGACTCCCCCGGCTCGACGAAGCCGGCCAGCGTCGAATACCAACCCTCCGGCCAGACCGACTGGCGGCCCAGCAGGATGCGATCGGCGCCGTCGTGGACGACGGTGATGATCGCCGGGTCGGTCCGCGGGAACTCGTCGCGACCGGAATCCACACTGCGCCGGACCCACCCACCGCGGGCCGGCCGGGTGACGGAACCGTCGACCGGTGAATGACTCGCGGTCGCATGCCAGTTCAGGATTCCCAGGGCGGTCGCGAGGAGTCCCGCCTCGTCGGCGGACAGCCGCGTCGCACCGCGTCGGGCGTCATCGGTCGGCCCGTCGATGTGGTCCACCCGGCGCGTCCACAGGTCGGCTCCACCGGCGCCGCCCGACCCGTCGAATCCGAGGATCACCGCATCCCCCGGTGGCGCCTCGGCCACGGTCGGAGCCGCAACCCAATGCAGCGCACCGGAATCGGTGACCGGGTAGCGACCGGCCGCGTCGATCAACAGCACCTTGGCCGTCGGCCAGCCGGCAGCCATCCGCTCGTCGTCGTCGCGGATCGCGTCCGCCCGGTCGAACACCGCCCGCGACAGCAGCGGCGGCTGGGGCATGTCGAAATGCACGGTGGCACGGCCTTTCTCGATGACGGAACGATCAGTCGTCGTTGGGGTTCGTGCGGACGTACAGCAGCCGGTCACCGACCTCGATCTGTTCGACCTCGCTGTCGTCGACGCGGTGCAGCACACCGTTCCGCACGACACCCAGGACGATGTCGCGGGTGTGGGCGGGCGATCCGCCGGTCTCGGTCGGGTCGACCTCGCGCTCGGCGATGGCGTAGCCGGCATCCGGGGTCAGGAGGTCCTCGATCACCTCGACCACCGACGGGGTCATCGTCGCGATCCCGAGGAGGCGGCCGGCGGTCTCCGACGACACCACCACCGAGTTGGCGCCGGACTGGCGCATCAGGTGGGTGTTCTCCGACTCACGGATCGACGCGACGATCTTCGCCCGCGGATTGAGTTCGCGGGCGGTGAGCGTGGCGAGGACCGCGGTGTCGTCGCGGCTGGTGGCGACGACGATGCTGGCGGCGTGCGCGACACCGGCGAGGCGGAGCACATCCGACTTGGTGGCGTCGCCGCGCACGGTGACCAGCCCGTCGGAGGCGGCTGCCTCGAGCACGGTGGCGTCCGCGTCGACGACGACGATCTCGGAGGGCTTGATGCCGTCGCCCCGCATGGCGTCCACCGCGGTGCGGCCCTTGGTGCCGTAGCCGATGACCACGGTGTGATTGCGCACGGTATTCCTCCAACGCTGGATCTTGAGCGCCTGGCGCGACCGTTCGGTGAGCACCTCGAGGGTGGTACCGATCAGCACGATCAGGAACAGCACGCGCAACGGCGTGATGATGACGAGGTTGATGAAACGGGCGAACGGGGTGATCGGTGTGATGTCGCCGTAGCCGGTCGTGGAAAGGGTCACCGCGGAGTAGTAGAGCGCGTCCAGGTACGACAACTCGTTGTCCTGGGCATCGCGATAGCCGGCGCGATCCAGCCAGACCACGACCGAGGTGAACAACAGCGCCAGGGTCGCCCAGAAGACGCGCCGACCGATCGCCCGGCTCGGGCTCTGCTGGAGTTCGGGGATGCGGACGACGCCGACCAGTGCGTGGTCGGGCCGGTTGGCCAGCTCGGTACCGCCGAAGCGTCGGCGCAGACGGTTAGCCACCGGCACGCACGCGCACGTCGAGTTCGCTCACACGCTGCAATGTAGCCCACCTCGGGGCATCACAAGGCATGTGGCGGGAGCTGTCCCGGGGCGCCGGCGCGGTCAGCGGGCCAGCTTCGCGGCGAGGGTCGCCTCGTCGGGCAGGTCGTCGGCCTCCAGGGTGTGCCCGTCGCGCACATAGTGGAACGCGGCGCGGACCTTGGTCGGCTCCACCCCGGCCAGCTGCGCCCACGCCAGGCGGTACGCGGCGAGCTGGATGAACAGTGATTCCCGGCGGGCGGGTTCGGGGATCACACCGGTCTTCCAGTCCACGACCGTCCACGAACCGTCCTTCTCGGCGAAGACCGCGTCGATCCGTCCGCGCACGACGATCCCGCCGATGACGGTCTCGAAGGGCACCTCCACCTCGGTCGGGCTGCGATTCGCCCAGGGCGAGGAGAGGAACGCGGCCCGCAGTTCCTCGAGATCGGCGTCCGGACTCGCGGTCGCGTCGGCGGCGCCGGGCAGTTCGTCGATGTCGAGGAGCCGTGTCGCCCCGAACCAGCGTTCCACCCAGGCGTGGAACGCGGTGCCGCGCCGGGCCATCGGATTGGGCCGGAACGGGGTGGGCCGGCGGAGCCGACGAGCGAACTCGGCCTCGTCGGCGTCCAGTTCGACCAGCTGGCTGACGGACAGATGGGTCGGCAACGACACCTCGACGAGCGCCTGGTTGGCCTGATGATGCTCGGCGAGCAGGGCCGACACCTCGGCCTCCCACGCCCCGATCTCGTCCGCGGGATCGACCGGTGACGCGGCGCCGGATTCGGCGCCGACGGAATCGGAATGCACGGCCGGTGCGTCGAACAGCGCGGGCGCCGCGCGGCCGGCGATGGCGTCGGCAACCAGATCGGCCGCCCGCTGTACCGAGTCGCGGCGGCCGGCGAGCGGATCGCGCGGCCACGGCGCCGCGATCGCGCGTTCGGCCAACGGATTCGGGCTGTCCGGCTCGGGCGGTGGCGTCCGCACCGCGATCGACAGACCGGTCGAGTCGACGCTCGGGTCGGCGATCGCCTCATCGATGCCGGTCATCAACTCGTCGAAGAAATCCGAACCGCCGCGCGGCTTGTCGCCGGTCTCCGACCAGTGGTGGGCCGAGATCAGCAGGTCGTGCCGGGCGCGGGTGAGCGCCACATAGAGCAGCCGCCGATCTTCCTCGAGTCGCCGTTCGCCGATCGCGGCCTTGTGGTCGGTCAGGGCGTCCTCGAGCTGCTTGCGGTCGGCGACGGTGTCGATCTTCAGGATCGGGAACCCCTCCGGCGCACCGTCGGCCGCCTCGGCCGGGATCGCCAGATCGCCGCGCAGGTCCGCCGGGAGTTCGCGCGCACTGCCCAGCCATGTGGTGTCGGCCTTGGCGCTGGGAAAGATCCCCTTCGCCAGGTGCGGGATCGCGACGACATCCCACTCGAGGCCCTTGGCCGCGTGCACGGTGAGGATCTGCACCCGCTGTTCGGCCACCTCGATGCGGCCCGGTTCGAGACCCTTCTCGATGGTCTCGGCAGCATCCAGGAAGGCGAGCAGCCCAAGCAGATTCGCTCCCGGACGATCGGCGTAATGACTGACGTAGTCGGCGAAGGCGTCGAGGTGTTCGCGGCCGGTGATCGCACCCCGCATGCGGCGCGCCCGGATCTGCGCCTCGACGCCGACCCCGATCGTGTTCTCCACGTCGGCGACGAGTTCGGGCAGTGGTTGTCCGATGCGACGGCGCAGTGACTCCAACTGCGCCCCGAACGCCCGGATGCGGGCGTAACCCTCGGGGCTGTAGTCGGTGGGTTCGCCCGGGTCGACGACGGCGTCGGCGATGCCCGCCCGGTCGACGATCTCGGTGGGCAGCACCGCGTCGAGTGCGGCGTCGAGCGCTTCCCTGCTGGTGACCACCCCGCCCGCCTCGGCGAAGCTCTCCGCCGCCAGGTTGGTGGCCCGACGCCAGAGCGCGGCGAGGTCCTTGGCGCCGAGCCGCCAGCGGGCCCCGGTGAGCAGACGCATGACCGCGGTCCCGGCCATCGGGTCGGCCATCACGCGCAGGGTCGCGACGATGTCCTCGATCTCCGGGACGTGCAGCAGCCCGCCGATGCCGACCACCTCGGTGGGGATGCCCCGACTCTCGAGCTCGGCGGCCAGCGGCGCCGAATCCTCGTTGCGGCGCACCAGGATCGCAGTCGTCGGCGGCGCCACGTCTGCGGCCTCGGCCGCCCGGTAGCGTTCCTCGATCGCGTCGGCGATCCAGTTCCGTTCGTCCAGAACCGTTTCGGTCAGAGCGATCGACGCCGTTCCGTGCGGGGCATCGGGACGCGGCCGGAGCACACTGACCGGGATACCGCGGCGTCGGAGCTCCTCGGAGATCTGATTCGCCAGCCGCAACCCCTGGGCCGAATTGCGCCAGCTGGTAAGCAGTTCGAGGCGCCGGGCCGGGGTCCCGTCGGGTCGTGGGAAGTCGCGCGCGAACCGCGGCAGGTTGGCCGCCGAGGCGCCACGCCACCCGTAGATGGACTGGATGGGGTCGCCGACCGAGGTGACCGCGACCGGCGCACGGCCGTGCCCGCCGAACAGGGTCGACAGCAACACCCGTTGCGAGTGGCCGGTGTCCTGGTACTCGTCGAGGAGAACCGCGCGGAAGGCGGTGCGCTCGGCGGTCACGACCTCGGGATTGGACACCACCAGCCGTGCCGCCAGCGACATCTGGCTGCCGAAGTCGAGCGCGGACTGGGCGCGCATCGTCTCGCCCAGCGCGATGACCATCGGGATCAGCTCGCGACGTTCGTCGATGACCTCCTGGACCTTCAGCAGCGCCTGGGTCGGTTTGTCACGCTGCTTGGGGCCTTTCGGGAGGGTGTCGACGAGTTCGTACAGCGTCGAACCCGCCTGCGCGAGGTCGGCGATGTCGACGAGGTGCTCGGACATCTCGCCGTACAGCTTGAGCACCGCCTCGGTGACACTCGCCGGCACCTTCTTGGTGTTCAGCTCGCCCGGCCACGCGGAGACGAGGGAGAACGCGAGCTGCCAGAGCTCGGTCTCGGTGAGCAGCGTCGACGACGGTTCCACGGGCAGCAACAACCCGTAGTCGGCGATCAGCCGGCCGGCGTAGGCGTGGTAGGTGCTCACCTCGGGGTCGGCACCGCGCAGGCGGGCGGCCAACGCGCCGTCGGGATCCCAGTTCCGCAACGCCGGCGACCCGGCGAGCATCGAGAGCCGACGCCGGATGCGGGCGCCGAGTTCGCTCGCGGCCTTGCGCGTGAACGTGAGCCCGAGGATCTCGTCGGGGGCCACGAGCTGGTTGGCCACCAGCCACACCACGCGCGAGGCCATCGTCTCGGTCTTGCCGGCTCCGGCTCCGGCGACGACGAGCATCGGCTCCATGGGCGCCTCGATCACCGCCACCTGCTCGGGCGTGGGGTCGGGCAGACCCAACGCCGCGGCCAGCGACTTCGCCCCGACCATCGGTCGTTCGGTCCGACCCTGCAGGTCAGTCATCGGTCACCGCCTTCCCCGGGATCTGGGCCGGACAGCTGGTGGTGAGGTTGCAGTGCACACAGCCCGGGTTGGGCGTCGCGCTGTACGTCGGACCGATACTCGCGCGGGCCGCGCGACGCACCACCCCGATCCACTCGTCGAGCAACTCCGGCGTGAGCGGCGACTGAACACGCTCGGCCGCACCGGAATTGCGGTTCGCGGTCGACACGTAGACCAGTCGGGCGCCGCCCGGCGCGGCGTCGCCGAACTGGGGCACCCCGCCGTGCGCCAGCGCCACCTGATAGGCCGCCATCTGCGCGTGCTCGTCGGCGTCGGCCTTGGTGATGGGGTTCTTCGAGGTCTTCACGTCGACGACGACCGGCCGGCCGGCGCCATCGGTCTCGAGGCGGTCCACACGCCCGCGCAGACGGACCGCGGGCTCATCGGACTCCGGCCCGGACGCCGCGGGAATGGTTGCGTCGATCGGCAATTCGACGCCCACCTCCTCGAGATCGGCACGCGAGATGCGCAGCCACTCCCGGAAGTGCCCGAGCATGCCCTCGGCCCGTTCGAGTTCGCGAGCCGAGTACCAGCCCGCCCCGGTGTCGACGCGATCCCAGATGCCGCGCAGCGCCGCCGTCACCTCGGCCGGGTCGAGCTGGCCGGCGACCGCCTGGACGAGCGTGTGCACGAGACTGCCGGTCAGCGCGGGGGTGCCGTCGCCGTCGCGTCCGCCGTTGCGCTCGAGCACCCACCGCAGCGAACAGCGGGTCAGTGCATCGACATTCGACGGTGAGAGCGTCAGCGCCCCCGACTCCGGCGTCCACAGCGGATCGTCGGTGCTGGGTGCGGCGAGCCCGAACCAGTCGCGCGGGTGCGCACCCGGGATGTCGGAGTCGGCGAGCTCGGCCAGCAGACGCGCCGCGGCCTTCGTCCGGGGCGCATCGGGCTCGTCGACGCCGGCGATCACCGCCGACCGCAGTGTCGCGACGAGGGACGGCAACGAGAGCACCCGGTCGACGCCGGGATCCAGCCGTACCTCGGCGCGAGCCGACTCGGCCGGATCGTCGGTGTCCCCCACCAGATCCGCGAGCTCGGTGATGAACCGCGACGGCGAGGCGTCACCGCTGCCGTCCTCGACCGCGGTCACGAGCAGCCGGTTGCGGGCCCTGGTGCAGGCGACGAGGAAGAGCCGACGCTCGTCGGCGAGTGCCGTCGCCCCACGGGCGACGGTGTCCACGGCGTCGGCGGCCATGCCGTCGAGGAGGTCGACGAGTTGCCCGGTGGCGAGAACGCCACCCCGGCTGCGCAGCGACGGCCACAGTCCGTCCTGGACCCCGGCGACGGCGACGACCTCCCATTCCCGCCCCACCGCGGCGTGCGCGGACAGCACGGTCACCGACTCGGTTGCGGCGGTGGCTGTTCGGCTGTCGCGCGGGATCTGCAACTGGGACAGGTAGTGCACGAATCCGGCGGGCCCGGCCGCGGGCAGCGTGTCGGTGAAATCCGCGGCGGATTCGAACATCGCCATGACCGCGTCCAGATCGCGGTCGGCCTGTTCACCGGCCGGGCCGCCGCGGACAGCCGATGCCGCCCACCGCCGCTCGAGTCCCGTGGCCTGCCACGCCGACCACAGGGTCTCCTCGATCCCGCGGCGCGCGTCATGGACCCGCTGGGCCGCACCGACGACGTCCAGCACGCGGGCCAGCGGCGCCGCCTCGGTCTCGGTGAGCCGTCGGCGATAGCGCGCGCCGACCTCGGGGTCGAGGATGGCGCGGGTCAGCGACGTGAGCGAATCCGGTTGTCCCGCTGGGTCGTCGGCATCGTCGAGACGCCGCACACCGCGTCGGAGACGGCGCATCGAGCCCGGGTCGGCCGCCCCGATCGGACCGGACAGCAACGTGAGCGTGTCCTCGGTGGTGAAAAGGTCGGTGGTGGCAGAGTCGGTGGGGTCGGGGTCGGACAGGTCGGTACCTGTTTCCGCGGCCGCCCGCGCGGCGACGGCGCGCAGCACCAGCATCAGTCCGATGACGGCTCGTTGCCGATGCAGGGGCAGGTCGCTCGCGGGCGTCGTCAGGGGTACGCCCGCGGACCGGAAGGCGCGTCGGAGCGGCGGCAGGGCCAGGGACACCGACCGGACGACGACCGCCATCTGCGACCACGGGACCCCGTCGAACAGATGCGCACGCCGCAGGAGGTCGGCGATGGCGGTGGCCTCTTTCGCGGCAGACCCGTACACGCGCACCGCGGCCGCGCCTTCAACATCGGCCGCGCCCGGGTCGGCGTCGGCCGAATCCGTCACCGGGTCGGGATACGGGTGCGGGCGAGCGCCGGGCAGCCGGGCGGCGATCGCGCGCCCGAGGCGGGACAGCTCGGGACGGGCGCGGTGATCGTGTTCCAGCAGGATGTCGAACGGGCTGCCCGGTTCGGCCAGCCCGTTCGCGAATCGCGGACTCGCACCCCGGAATCCGAACACGGACTGGTCGGTGTCGGCGGCGATGATCGTCGAGAGGGTTCCGGTGCCGACCAGCGTGATGAGCTGCGCCGCCTGCGGGTCGAGATGTTGTGCGTCATCGACCAGCAGATGCCGGATACGACGGCGCTCGCCGCTCAGCAGGTCGGGATCGGTGGCGAAGGCCGACAGGGCCGACCCGATCAATTCGGCCGCGTCGACCGCGGGCGCCGAGGCCCCCGGGGTCTCGAGCCCGACCGCCCCGCGCAGCAGCATGTTCTGCTCGTACTGCGCGTAGGCCCGGGCGGCCGCGGACCACTCCGGCCGTTTGTGCGTACGCCCCAGCGCGGCAAGCTGTTCCGGACCCACTCCGCGTTCGGCGGCGCGCATAATCAGGTCCCGCAACGCCTGGGCGAACCCGTCGGTGCCCAGCGCGGGCCGTAGGTGGACAGGCCAGTACCCGGCGCCGTCCTCGATGTCACCGGCGAGCAGTTCACGCAGGACGACATCCTGTTCGGACCCCGTGATGAGGCGCGGCGGCGGATTGTTGTGGGCCTGCGCCTGTAAGCGGAGGATCGCGAAGGCGTAGGAGTGCACGGTCCGCACCAGCGGCTCGCGCAGCGCACCGCCGAGCACCCGGCGACCGCCCGAGCCCGCGGACAGGACGCGCCGGGTGATCTCCTCCCGGAGCGCGACGGCGGCGCGCCGGCTCGACGCCAGGACGAGGACCGACTCCGGGTCGGTGGCGGGATCGAGCAGGCGGGCGACCGCGGCGTCGACGATCAGCGCGGTCTTCCCGCTCCCTGGGCCGCCGTGCACCCGCACCGGGCGCCACGCCTGCTCCTCGTCCGCCGGCCGACTCGTGGGCGGGTCGATCACCTGCGCCACCGACGGTGGCCAGTACCGGGGCCGGTCCGTCGGGTCGGGGGCCGCGACGAGTCGCGCACGCAGCGCGCTCCGCGGGGTCTGGGCACCCGGTTTCCGACTCATGCACCCATCGAATCACGGCCCACCGACGACCACGTCGGCCGTGCCCGCGACCTGTGTCCCCGCGACCTGTGTCGGAGTCCGCCGCGCGGCGTACGGCAGGATGGACGGGTGACAGCTCTCAACACGCATGTCTTCGGCAGCGGTCCTGCGGTTCTCGCGATCCACGGACTCACCGGGCACGGCCGCCGCTGGGCAGCGCTGACCGATCACCTCCCCGGCGTGCGCCTCGTCGCGCCGGATCTGATCGGTCACGGCCGGTCCCCATGGCGACCGCCGTGGAGCATCGAGCACCAGGTGCGGGCGTTGTCCGCGGTGATCGACGAACACATCCCCGCCGATGAGCAGCCGGTGGTCGTCGTGGGTCACTCGTTCGGTGGCGCGCTGGCGTTGCACCTGGCCAACCGCCGCCCGGATGCGGTGAAGGGGCTGGTGCTGCTCGACCCCGCGCAGGGCCTCGACCCCGAATTCGCGCTCGACGTGGCCACCGACAGTCTCGACAACTGGGACTACGCGGATGCCGACACCGCCCGCGCCGCGAAACGTGCGGAGGGCTGGGCCGCCGTTCCCGACGAGCTCATGGAGGCCGAACTCGCCGAACACCTCGTCCCCCCGCCCCGCG
>NZ_JAMBDT010000081.1:0-23545 GCF_025143765.1 Gordonia sp. p3-SID1431 | reverse complement strand
GCCGCAAGCGGCGCCGTGGTGGCGTACGTTTCGGTGTCCCGCTCCCCATCGGCCTACGGCCGATTGGCTGGAGTGTGGTTGTGGTGCACAGTGTTTCATGTCGCTCAGTCTATCACGACTTCCGTCGGGCAACGGGCCGGGACGTCGCCGTGTCGGCCTGCGGCCGACCCTGCACCCACACCCACCGACCGCCCTGCGGGCGCTCTCTGACTCCACATTGAACCATGCTACCACACAACAGAATTAAAACCCATTGCCACACAACCGATTCCCTGCGGGAATCTGAGACCACCGCGACCGTTCATTGCAGATGCAACCAAAAGGCCGGCGCGCGCCCGTCATGTCAGAGGATCGGCGGTTTGCTATCGTTACCGTCGCGTTGCTCTGTTGCCACACCCAACGAGAGAGTGGACGCTACACAGGGGAGGGAGGGGACCCCCACCATTGCACCCCTCCCTCCCCTTCTGCCTGTCGGTGTCTGGAAGTCTGAACCGGGCACCGTGGCAGGGGTAGCCGAGTTGGGCGCTCACCTGCCCCGCCACGGTGGCTGTCAGCGGCCCGCTAGACCCGGTCCCAATCGCTGACCGAGGTCGACGTCAGCGAGAACGCCCCCTCGCTCAGCTTCTCCCGGATCGCGTCATCGTCGATCCGTTGCTCCAGGTTGTAGGTGTCCTGCTCGTGTCGCGGGACATCAGACGCCAGCACCGACACCTGCACCGTCACGTCGACGGTGACAAAGACATCATCGACGCGGCCCTGCCAGCCATAGGCCTCACAGAACCGTTCGAACTGGCTGCACAGATCGTTGTCGTCGGCCCACTCCTGCGCCGCCTCGTTGCGTGCCCGGTCTTCCCTCGCCAGGGTCGACGCCTCTTCGCGGGCGGTGTCTCGGTCCAGCTCGGCGCGCCGCAACTCTTCCCGCAGACGCTCGACCTCGGCCTCGACCCGCCACACATCCTCGGCGGGCACCCACGCCCCCGCGTCGGTGATCGGGTTCGGCAGATTCAACACGCCCTCACCGATCGACGGCCACACCTGCTCGGCAGCGTGCCCATTGAGTCTGGGGTTGACTTCCATTGTCGTCATGCGACTTTCCTTTCCATCTCCCCGGCAGACCGTGTGTCTCGTCCGGGTAAGTCATCGTTTCGTGCACTGGTATCGGTGATCGGCAGGACCGGGTACCAGTGCCCACACGGCGGCAGTACGGCGTCGCCCTGGTAGGCCTCGGCAGACCCGTCGAAACAGCAGTGCCCCGAATGCAGGAACGCCCCGGCCCGCCAGCACGCGCACGCCGTCGGCGCGGCCATCACCGCACCTCAACCGGAGCCGCAACGCCGCCCAGATCAGCGATCGCAGCCGCGACGTCGGGAGCCTCGACCTCGTGCGCGAACCACGCCGCTAGCCGCGCGGCCTGCTCGGCAGACAGCGACACGGTCTCGCCGTCCTCAGTCGACGACGCGAACACCACCGGACCCCAGATCACCGGCTGACCGCCCAACAGATCGTTGAGCACCGACGCCCAGGCGTTCACCGGCTGGGTGTAGGCAGCCTCATCACCGACCCACATATCGATCCCGGCGGGCAGGCGCACCACATCGACGTACCCGCCGACCCCGGCCTGCAACATGCTCAGCGTGTCGCCTCCCTCGGCGATCACCTGTGACACCGCGCCCTCGGTATCGATCCGCACACCCGACACATCAGCAGTAGCCATGACGGCCCCTCTCGGTTGAAGTCCGGCAGACCGTGTGTCTCGTCCGGAACTAACCCACACACTAGCGGCACCCACCGACAACAATCCAGCACCGCCACAACGCAATACACCGGGCAGACCTCATACCGGGGTCCGCCCGGTACCGCCCTCGGCGCCTGCCGATACGGCGCCGGCGCCGACACCCCCGATCGGTGGGTGCCGGCGCCAGACCGATCGGGGGGTTACGCCGCGGCCGCGCCGGGTTCGGCGCCGGGGAGCCGGACTGGCATCAGCAGATGACGCACGCCGTCGAACTCGATGGTCATCGGCCGCGACGCCGGCGCGGTTGGCGACCACGTCAGCTCGACCTCACCCGGGGCGCACGCCAGCAGCGACGCCAGGTATTCCGGGTTGTAGCCGGCCACCACCCCCACCACGCGGTCGTCGACGTCGTGAGCGGCCACGTCGAAGGTCGTCGAGACCTGTCCGGTCTCGAGGTCGCCGGCCTCTACCCGCACACTGTCGGCCGCGATCGTGACGCGCACCGAGAACACCGACAGCTTCTTGAGCCGGCGCGCGAGATCCGGCGCGGCGATCCGCGCACGCATCCGGTCATCGCCCGCACCCGGGAGCAGGTTGCGCCACCGTGGGAACTGGCAATCCAGCGCTCGGACCACGACGTCACTGTCACCGCCGCTGACGCGCACGTTCCCGCCGTCGACGTACACACTCACCGCACCCTCGCGCTTGGCCACCCGTGCTGCGGCCGCGGCGAGTACCTTCGCCGGCACCAACACCGGCGCCTCCAGCGTCACGGGGGCGGCCGTGGCCAACTCCGTTGCCGCCAGCCGAAACCTGTCGGTGGTCGCCAGCGACACCACCCCGGCGTCGTCGGCGTCGATATGCACACCGGTCAGCATCGGCAGCGTCACGTCATCGCCGGCCGCCGGCGCCACCGCGCCCACCGCCGTGGCGAACGCCGCGGTATCGGCCACCAGCACCGCCGTCCCGCCGACCGTGGGCATCACCGGCACATCCTCGGGCTTGGCGAACACCGCCACCGACGACCGCCCGTCCGGGCCGGCCACCACCAACCGGTCCCCGTCGCGCTCGAGCTCCACCACCCCGCGCCCCGCAGCCTTGACCGCGGCGGCGAGTTCGGGGAAGTCCACCGTGGTCGCTTCCAGACCACCGGAGACCTGCGCGCGCACCACCACCCCGGCGTCGTAGTTGTAGTGGGTCAGCGTGCCCACCCCACCGAGCGCGGCGATCGTCACCGTCCGCAACGGCGCCAACACACCCCGGCGTGCCGACAAACCCGTCACCCGCTTCACATAGGCCAGATCCGCAGCCAACGAACGTCCATCCCACTGCGCAACAGTCATCACACTGTTCCTCTCGAATCAGTCCGGCAGACCGTGTGTCTCGTCCGGAACTAACCCACACACTAACCGCACCCACCGACAACAATCCAGCATCGCCACAACGCAATACACCGGGCCGACCTCATACCGGGGTCGGCCCGGTACCGCCTCCTGTCGGCCTGCGATTCTTGGGGGCGGCGACACTGTGTCGCCGCCCCCAAAGTCGGGGTCAAAGTCCCGCTATTCGATGGGCGGCCATCCGGCGGGGACCTGGGCGCGTAACGCCGAGTCGATCGCCGCGCGCACATCGCCGCGATCGGCCCAATACTCACCGTCGAGGTAGCGGAAGATGCGCCGTGGGCAGTTGCCGACAACCTCAAACATCACATCGTTGACCGCCTCCAGGTCGTTGTCGGCACCCAGATAGCAGCGCTCGCCGTCGGCCAACGCGAGGGTTTCGATCGCCGAGCACTCTTCGATGTCGACGTGGATCGCTACCCACCCGTTGCTGCACATCACCTCATACAGAGTGCGCAGCGCCGCCAACTCGGTATGGCGCTCAACGAGATTGCGCACCGTCAGATGCGAGGCCAGCGCCGCCCGCGCCCGCTCCCCTGCGTCGCTGAACACCACCGGACTCACCTGCTGCTGGTCGATGGTCACTGCGACTCACCTGCCCGCGTCACCTGGAAGCCCAGCGCGTCGGCGAGCATCACCATCAGTTCCTCACCCGACGGCAACGGATAATGACTCATCCTGTCGCGTACCGCCGTGCACACCGCATCGCCTTGCCCACACTGGCATTCGACGTTGGACGGGTAACTGTCACAGGTGGAGAACAAGCCATGACCGTCGAGAGTTAGCGGGTCAATCACCCACCGGTCCTGAGCAGGGTGGCGCATCAGGTACACCGACACCGCTTCCTCGATGTAGTGCGCGCCCGGATCATCACCGTCGCGGCGCACATACGCCAGATAGTCAGGCACGTCGCACCCCCTCAGCAGCGTCGC
Source organism: Gordonia sp. p3-SID1431 (assembly GCF_025143765.1). Classification (NCBI taxonomy): domain Bacteria; kingdom Bacillati; phylum Actinomycetota; class Actinomycetes; order Mycobacteriales; family Gordoniaceae; genus Gordonia; species Gordonia sp. p3-SID1431. Next base: position 19,478 of record NZ_JAMBDT010000081.1, on the reverse strand, counting down.
GCACCCGTTTGAGGTAGTCGACCTCATCCATCTCCAGGGCCGTCATCAGCCCTGTATCGCACGCCTCCGACGCCGCACTGATCTCCCCGGCCAACCGCCGATGATCGGCCAGCGCCTCATACAGGCCCAACCAGGCCCCGTCCTGGCCGTCGGCGTCGACCTCAGCGCTGTCGGTGGCCGCCAGATCGACGGCCTGCCAGAAGTCCACCGCGTCGGTTGTGGTCCCGGAGTCGGTGAACGTCGGCACCCAGTGCGGGGCGATGCGGACCAGATGCGCCGCGACCCATTCGATGGTGTCGCTGCTCCACTCGGCCTGACCGCCGAGGGCGGTCATCATCTGCGCGCACGCCAACTGCGCGGCGCGGGCCGGGATCTGATCCGCGATCTCGCCCACCGTCACCGCTGGCGGGTCGTCAGGGTCGGTGATCACCCCCAGAGCGCTACGCGCCTCTGAGGGAGCCTCGGGGAACGCCTCGGCCTCGCGCTCGTAGGCAACGACCTCGCCGCCGGTGCTCCCCTCCTCGATGTTGTGGCCGGTGGCGACGTCCTGCGCGCGATCGGCATCGGCGGCGCGGACGCGGTAGCGGGTCGTGGTCGTCTCGGTGACCTCCACCGAGAACACCTGCACCGCCTGGAAGGTCTCGGGGGCGCTCACGCGGCGGCCTCGCCGTCAGTGCTGGCCGGGTTGGTGTCGGCGTAGACGCACGCGACCTCGACGCCGTGATGCCGTCCGCAGCACCCGGACACCTCCAGCACCCGATCGGGGCGGGTGATGTGGCGGCGCGCGTACGTTTCGGCCTCGTCCAGGGCATCGGCGCTGATCGCCTCATAATGGGCATCCATGTCGGTAACCCCGTCGACCTCCGGCAAGCCCGCCGCGTTCCACATCCGCGCGTACAACCCGAACCCGTCATGGCTCAGCGGCGCCCGCAGGCTCGCTTCCCGCAACCCCAAACACACCTCGACCGCCGTACCCGGGCGGGTGTCCTGCTCCTGGCCCACCCGGTCGAGCAGCTCCCGGGCATAGGCCCGGTACACCGGTTCCACACTCAACCGCTCGGCCAACTCGACCGGCGGCCGGATCAGCGAGAACGAATGAAACAACGCATCCGCGCGAGCAGGCCAGCGGCGTTGCGCCGCCGCGATCTCATCCTCGGCCCACTCGATCGAGGCGAACACATCCGCCAATGAATCACGGACCTCTGCGAACAACTCGGCAACATCCATGTCACAAACACCCCTTCGGGAATCGTCCGGCAGACCGTGTGTCTCGTCCGGAACTAACCCACACACTAACCACACCCACCGACAGTTTTCGAGCTGTCCCACAACGCAATACACCGGGCCGACCTCATACCGGGGTCGGCCCGGTGTGGACGTTGCGCCGGTGGATCGGGCACACGCCTTCGAGGTGGCCCGACCCACCGACACGACTCCTTTGCAGTCAGAGGTTCAGCGGCACGTCTCGCGCTCGTGGTCGGTGCGTAGGTCGATCACATCGGTGTGCGCCACGCTGGTGTAGTCACGGCCCAACTGGCGCAGCGCGGTCACTAGCGACACGTGGGCTTCCTGCGCGGTGTCGAACGCGATCGGCCACCCACCGTCCTCGGTGAAGGCCGGCGCCCCGTCGATCACCGCGTAGTAGCCGTTGTCTCCGTACTCGATCCAGCCGCCCAGCCGCCCGATCGGGTTCCGCCTGGACCAGTCCTGCATCACCTGGCTGTACTGGCCCAGCTCGAGCTGCCACCCATGCCGTACCGGATGCGGCCGGATGCTCAACGCCCCGTAGTAGGCGCCGTCGATGACCAGATACACGTAGGTCTCGAAGCCGTCGAGGGCCAGGCGCAGCCTCTCATCGCCTTCGCCGTCGCTGGACAGTTCCAGCACGGCGTGTGCGGGCGTCCGTGGCTGTTGTGGTGTCGTCGTCACTGGCCTGCCCCTTTCAGCAGATCCGGAATCCGCCGCAGACGGCGAGGAACTCGGCGAACTCAGCCACGTTCTCGGCGCTGAACGGATAGCTCGCGTCCATCGGGCGGTGGGTTCCGGCGCCGTTGCACGCGTTGCAGCCGCCCCGCCCGGTCTCGGGGTCGCGCGGGCGGTCCAGACCCATCTGCACCCCGACCTCATCGGTACGTACCCCGGTGCCCGCGCACCACCGGCAGGTCTCATCCGGTAACGCTGCCAGGCGGGCAGTGTGGGCCTGTTCGTATTCGGCCACCGCTCCCGAAGCCAGGTCGGCACGCAACCGCGCCGCCAGCTCGATCGAGGTCTGTTCGTCGAGGCCGTCACCGTCGTTGGACTGCCAGTACTCACACCCCGCAGCCAGCTCGGGATACCGCTCGCACACGAAGTCCGCCAACGGCCGCCACCACCACACGTTGTTGCGGAAGTACTCACCCACCGGCGCGCTCGGCGCCCGCCCAAACACATCCATCCCCATACCTGGGACTCCTTCGGATCAGTCCGGCAGACCGTGTGTCTCGTCCGGAACTAACCCACACACTAGCGGCACCCACCGACAACAAACCAGCACCGCCACAACGCAATACACCGCCAAACCTCATACCGGGGTCGGCCCGGTATGAGGTACAGAAGCTCGGTTCGCCAACGCGGTGGCCGTAGTTGGGCATACTCAGACATCGACAGATCTCGCACCACCAAGGGTCGGAGGAGCACTGATGCTCAGCTTCCAGGCATTCCGCGTTTTACACTGGCTTGATAAGGCAGCCCCCGGAGGTTTCCCTCCGGCCGAGGTATGCCCCGACGAAGACCTCGACGGCGTGCATGACGAGCTGCACGAACTCGGATACATCGAGGACCGCGAGATCGGTGGTATCACCTTCATTCCCACCAGCAAGGGCCGAGTGGCAGCACGCAGAATCCGCGCCGAGTACCGCCACGAAGTCGCCCGACGCGCCGTCCTCGGCTACCTCAACGAGCATGCCGACGACTACGTCGGCTTTGAAGGCCTGGAACACACCGCATGGGCCGACGACCCGGACGGCCGTCTGACGGCTGATGAGATCAGCGAGGCGATCAACGATCTCGATGACCGCGGCCTCATCGAGGGACCACAGCGCACCGCGGGCGGGAAGTTGCCCCACGCGATGATCACCTCCGCCGGTCGAACCGCGTTTCGCCGGGGTGTATCGGCCGAGGTGGTATCAGGCGGCCCATCGGCTACTGCACCTCAACCCCACTACTCGACCACCACGACCATCACCGGCGACAACAATCAGGTCGCTGCCGGCACCCGCGGCCCTGTCACTCAGCACCTGTCGATCGTGGACAACTCCACAACCGTCACCGCGGGTTATGAGGACATCGCGCAATTAGTCCGCGACCTCGTCGAGCAACGCCTTCCCCTGCTGGGGTTGAAAGATGACGACCAGCAGGACGTGATCGACGAAGCCAGGGTGGTGCTGGGCGAGGTCGTCAAAGACGAACCCGACCACAAGATCATCCGCCGTGCACTCACCACGATGCGTGGTGTCCTGGCATCCGTGTTCGCCGGCGTCAACCAGGCTGTGGCCGACGAATCAGCCGAAGTCGCCCGCACCGTCTTCGACCAGATCGGCGCCTCGGGCTTCCTCTGACACCCCGCGAGCGACGCGCGCTTACCGGTATTGAGCTAGCCGTGGGAGCGCCTCGACGAGCCGGTGATAGATGTCGGGCCAGCCAGCGGCCAGACGGGTGATGTGGCCGTTGTCCAGGCGTGAGGGGTCGATCATGGCGTTGACCCGGGCGGTATGGGCGTCGGCGCCGAGGGCTTCCAGCTTGGCGTACAGCGGATTCGGCGGGATGTCGCGAGCGGCAGCGTATGTCCACACCTGTTCGGTGCTCCAGTTCCAGATCGGCCCGAAGCTGGTCGTGCCGTCACCCCGGCGCACCATACCGCGAGGTATGGCGCGCCCGTGGCGGGCGGCCTGGGTGCGGTACAGGTGGCGGCGGCCGGCGGACTCGGCGGCGCGTACACCCCATAGGTTGGCCGGCCCGAACACCGCGTGCGCGCGCTGGGCGGGGGCGGTGATCATCGCCTCACGCATGTTCACCTCGAGGCGCCAGGCTGCCGCGGTCGGGTCGAAGTCACCGGCCGCGACGAGCACCGTGAGTAGGTCGGGTTCGGTGCGCACGACGTGCACGTTCAGATTCCACGCGTCGGCGAGATCGGCAATGTAGGTACGGGTTTCGGGGAAGTCCAGGCCGCAGTCGTAGAACACCACCGGCACTTCCGGATCGACACGGCGGGCCAGGTCGACCACGACGGTGCTGTCCTTGCCACCGGACCAGGCCACCCACATGCTGTCGTGGTGGTCGCGGTAGTCGACGATCTGGGCGAGCACAGCAGTGGGGTCGAGGCGCCGGCCACGCACCGCTCGCAGCGCGGTGAGGTCCAGGCCCGGGTCGGGTCCGTCGGCGGCGGCCACGCAGGGTTGCTCCTACCGCGTGCGGCGGGACGTCGTGGTGGTGCGTGGTGCTTCGGGGGTTTCGTTGTCGGCGTTGGGGTCACCGGGCTCGATCGAGCGGAAGTCGGTGACGCCGAAGCGGATGTCGTCGTGCACGATCAGCACATCGTTCCACCGGCCACGGCTGGGCGGATCGCCCTTCTTCTTGCGCGGGGGTACTGGTGGGAGGTCTTTGGGTCGTCGGGTCGCAGACATCGGTTAGGGCTCCTTGGTGTCTCGGGCCGCCGCACGCGCGGCGGCCTCGGCTCTGCGGTCACGGAACAACCGCCGGCCGGTGACTGGCGGCTGATAGTCAGGGTCGCGTGGGGTGTCGCGCAGCTGCACCACCAGGGTGGAGTCATGCCCGCCGGGGCGGGCGTAGTCGGCGTGCTCGTCGATGCCGGCCACCCGCATCCCCAACCCGCGGGGCAGCAGGTGGCTGGTGTCGTCGACGCTGTCCGAGCGTCCCAGATACATACCGCGGGAGGTCTCGATCTCCAAGATCACCGTCGCCGCACCCGAACCCTTTCGTTGCGCGGCTACCGCGGCAGCTTCGTGCAGGGTGTGGGTGGTCATAGTGTACTGGTCGAACGAAATCCGCGCCCCGGGCTGCAACGTCTCTGGCACGTCACGTCGACGGGTCACCGCGGTGTCGGTGGGCAGCTCGGCGACCGCGTACACCACATGCCCACGCCCGCTGTCTCGTTCGTAGCTCTGGATCAACCGGTCCAGTCGCTGCACTGACTTGCGATCACGCTCGGGTAGCTGTTGGGCGTTGCCGGTGGCCTCACGCAGCGAGCTGTTGAGGTGGCGCCACCGGTCGGGGTCGCCGATCGCCCATTGCATCTCGTTGATCTGGCTCCGCGGTGCCGCTTCGTGGACGCGTCGTTTGAGCGCTGAGCGGTCTTTGCGTTGGCGAGACGACAGCCCGGTACGGAATTCGCCGCGATCAGGCAGCTGCCGGCGTTTGCGATCATCGTCAACCGCCGAGGTGTCACGCGGGTATGCGCGGTCGCGGTCCCGTGCGGCGCGGTGACGGGAGGTGTCGTCCTCGAGGACCCGGTCCGACAGGTCGGCGCCGATCCGGGACTGTTCCATCGCGTCGTAGAACCTCTCGGCCACCACCCCAGCAGCTTTGAACCGTGCAGCATCAACCGGCCCGGCCTCGAGGTCGATGACCCCGTGCCCGGTGTAGGCCGTGCGTGTGGAACTCACGTGTTCAGCCTGGCAGAAACACCAGCCGCGCGCCGTCAACGCCGGCCGCGGCGCGCGCCGCGCACACCTGGTGGGTGGTTAGTGGCAGGTCGGCGTGCGCCGGCCAGTGTGTCTCCATCTGTTCCTCGGTCGCGCACACCCACACGATCGGGTCCTCGACGTCGATACCGGCGGCAAGTTCCTCGACGTGTGCGCGGGCCCGCATGCTGATCTCCCGCATTTCCGCGACCACCCCTGCCGGCACTGCCCCGGTCCCGGCGATCCAGGTCTGGACGCGTTTGCGGCCCACATCAAACCACTTCTGGATCTGGTTGAACCCCATCCCGCACGCCGCAGCCACACACACCAGCCACGCCGCATGGTCGGCAGCCTCGTCAAGGTCGCGGCGAATCACCTTCGCCTGCGGAACGGCCATCGCCGCCCGCCCGGCGCACACCCGGTACACACCCTCCATCGCGATACGCCCCTCGGTGGCGGCGAAGACGTCGGCAGCGTCCTTGAACACCTCGATCTCGCCCGAGACTGTGGCTGTCTCGATCAACCGCACCGTCTCGGTGGCCGCGACCGTGGTCACCTCGTCGAGCAGCTCGACAAGGCCGTCAGGGATCGGTGCGCGTCGTTCCTCCGCGGCCGCGATCACCCCGGCGTCCAGCCCGAGAATCTGCTCGACCTCGTACTCGAGCAACCCCACCGCCAACCGCGAACACCGCACCGCAGCAGCATCAACCTCATTGATAGTCATCAGCATCATCTTCGCTCACCCTCGATAGTCATGGGCAGACCGACTGTCTCGTCCCAAGCAAGCCCCATCATAACCGCGCCTGGCCCGATCCCCCAGACCTTTCCCGCCAGGGGACTAGGTGTACTGACCGGGGACGTTAGTCGACGCTTGCGGCGCTGGTAGAACTCGCGTCAGGGCCGCGGCATCGCCGGTGACATCCACGCCCTGCGCGATAGCGGCGGGCAGAGGCATTGCGCCTTGTAGGAGGGCAACCAGTACCGGCCCGGGGCCTGTAACACCCGCCAGGGGGCTGACATCGCGCTGGCAAGGGTCCACCGTGATGGTTCCGTCGGCGGCGGTGAGGTCGAAGCCGTCGTCGAAGGTGCCGAACCGGATCACGATCGGTGGCTCGTCCGGTCTGTGATCCGCGAGGAGGAAGCGTGCCGGTTGGCTGAGCCAGTGCATCTGGAAGATCGCATCACTCGGCGCGTCTAGAACCGTCGGTGCACCCCACTTCAGAAGCTCGCGCAGCACTCCGTCCAGGGCCCGGCCACGCTCGGTAAGCCGATACGTTGGCGTGCCCGGGGTTCCTGGGGCGGGCTCGCGGGCGACGACACCGTTGGTCTCGAGGTCCCGCAGACGCTGGGTGAGCAGGTTTGTCGCGATGCCAGGCAGGCCGCGCTGGACTTCGCCAAAGCGCAATGCGCCACCGATCAGCAGCTCACGCACGATCAGGAGAGTCCACCGGTCACCGACGACATCCAGGGCGCGAGCGATCGAGCAGAGCTGTCCGTAGGACTTCACCTGAACCCCCTTGACTTTATCAAGTGCCTGCTTGAAAGTATCAAGCACCATTCTCACACCAAGGAGAGCCATGCCCGCCACCCTGTCTTCTGCCTCACCTCAGACCCTCAAGGACTACTACCGGATCCTCGAGTCCGGCATCGACAGTTACCAGGATGGGGCTGACCTACGGCCTCTGCTGGGTGACCACCTCGACTTCACGGGCTCCCTCGCTGGACACCTCCCCGACGCCACCGATGGCTTCCTGGGCGGGGTTGCCGGTTTCATTGCGACGGTCAAGCAGATCGAGATCATCCACGACGTGCACGGCCCTAACGGCTCCGCCGTGCTCTATACGGCGACCATGCCCGGCGGTCCCATGACCTTCGCGGAGTTCTTCACCTTCGACGGCGGACGCATCGCGTCCTTGAACCTTCACTACAGCGGCCCCGAGTACATCGAGAAGGGTGGACGATGACAGCACAGAAGGACCTGGTCGAGCGAGTTCGTGACGCGCTAAGAGCTCGCAACCCTCGTGAGGTGTCGATGTTCGGGGGAGTGTCGTTCATGGTCGAGGACCGGATGGTCGTCGCCGCTCGTCGGGAAGGGACACTCCTGCTACGCATCGACCCCACTGACGCGGAAGACCTACTCGCCCGCCCTGGTGCTCACCCTGCGCTCATGGGCGCAGACCGCCCCATGGGCGACGGCTGGATCTGCGTCGAGCAGGCCGCACTCCAGGGACCTGGGCTCGAGTCCTGGCTCGAGCCAGCACTCACCTTCCATGCAGCGCAAGGCGCCGAGTAGAGATCTCTACTCCAACTCCATCATCCGGTGGCCGGTCGCAAACGCGGCCGGCCACCGATCTATCTCAGGAGGCACTTTGATTCATCGCAATGCCGCGCTGACCCCACGTCATCGTCTACGAGTCGCACGCCTCGTCATCGAGGAAGGATGGCCGATCAGCGAAGTCGCTGCCCGCTTCCAGGTGTCGTGGCCGACCGTGAAGCGGTGGGTCGACCGATACCTTGCTGGCGAGCCGATGCAGGACCGGTCGTCACGGCCGAAGTCTTCGCCGAACAAGACGAGCAAGAAGACGACAAAACGGTGCGTGAGCCTACGAATGCGCCTGAGGGAAGGGCCTGTTCAACTCGCAGCCCGACTCGGCATCGCCCCGGCCACGGTCCACCGCATCCTTACGACCGCGCGCATGAATCGACTTTCCTACGTCGACCGTGCCACCGGCGAGCCGATCCGCCGATACGAACACGACCACCCTGGCTCGCTCGTGCACGTGGACGTCAAGAAGCTCGGGAACATCCCCGACGGTGGGGGCTGGCGATACGTCGGGCGACGTCAAGGATCGAGGAATCGTGCCGTCACTCCCGGCAAGCCGAAGAACAAGTGGCGCAACCCCAAGCTCGGGTATGCGTTCGTGCACACCATCATCGATGACCACTCGCGCGTCGCCTACACCGAGGTTCACAACGACGAATCCGCTGTCACCGCCGTCGGAGTCCTGCATCGAGCGGTCGAGTGGTTCGCCGACCGAGGGGTCGCTATTGAGCGCATCTTGTCCGATAACGGTGGTGCGTACCGTTCTCACCTGTGGCGAGACACGTGCGAGGCTCTATCGATCACTCCGAAGCGAACGCGGCCATACCGCCCACAGACCAACGGCAAGGTCGAGCGATTCCACCGCACCATGGCCGACGGCTGGGCGTATGCGCGCTGCTACACGAGCGAGAACGAACGCCGCGATGCCCTCCCCGACTGGCTCCACGAGTACAACCAGCACCGACCACACACCGCCTGCGGAGGCCAGCCGCCCTTCTCACGATTGATCAACGTCCCCGGTCAGTACAACTAGGCCCACCGAACGTCCGAGCCGAGCTTGTCCCAGTGATCGTTGAGAGCCTGCGGGCTCGCCGTGGTGTCGTGAGAAATCGCGAACTCATGCGGCGAAAACCGCATCAAGTGCCACACCATGTTGGCCACCTGCTGATATTCCTCCTCGGTGTCGCAGTCAAAGGAGATCGTCACCGTCCGCTTGTGTTTCGGCATGCACGCGACGCTACAGCTTGGCGACACGGCAACGGGTTCAAAATCCGTCCAGTGTCAGTTCGACTGCGCCCGGGCGCACTAAGTGAGACCAGACTGGTACCCCGGGCGATCTCCACGTCCACGATTCCGGCGATGCCCGCCGGGCCAGACCTCACCACATCCCGTTCAGTGACGAATTCCTCACCAGCGGTCATCACCTGGAATGGTTGGGCACAGTCACCAGACGAGCCTGTCAATCTTTGCTGAGCCGAGAGGCAAAGCATTCCTCGCAGATGGACATTCCCTCATCGCCGGTGTCAGTGACCACGTTGCACATATCGCAGTGGTCCAAGTCGTGCACTGCGCCTGTCCAGCCACAGTCAAAACACGCCCAGTAGGCCAGTGGTTGGGTATCGCAGCCGCCGTCGAACAACGATTCCAGGCTCGGTCGGCGTTGCTTCACCCCCTCCACCAAGGCCGGCGACGAGCATCGTGGGCAGTCCCACACCGGACCTCCCGGCCCGGCAGATTCGTTGTAGGACCCACCCAGCACGCCCTCCTCGTACTCCTGCGCTGCAGACGATCCGTCCTGCGGATTCCACAGGCAGTAGCCGCAATACACCGACTGCGACTGCTCGAAGAGCATCAGCGCTGGTTGCTCGCAGCGCGGACAGTCCACACACACGTCGGCGCCGTCGAGAGTCTCATCGATTGTTCCCATCCGGTCACTCACCAGCTCCTGGATATACCGCAGTTCGGAGGTGAGTTGTTCGATGACCTCCTCGACGAGTTCCTCGATGTCGCCGTTGGCTTTGCCCCGAAATTCGTTGTCGAGGAACCATAGTGCGAAGTTCAGTGCATGTCCGTAGACGGTGGCGACGCCGATCGAAGCGTCGTCTGTGGGCACGGTGAAGTGGACTACGCGGTTACGTAGCTGTCCGATCTTCTCGATCCGTTTGTCGTGACCGAGCGTTTTCAGTGTGAGCCCTGCGATGCCGTCGAGCCGTATGACCGACTGCTCCGGGGACACCGTTTTCGCCAGCCCGGCCTCAAACTGGGCCACGCTTGTCTTATCAGGCTGCGCGCAGATCAAACTCCAGTGCTCCCGTACCAGGCGAGCTTTAAGCAGCACCTCGATCGCAACGGCCAAGTCGACGATGGCGAACAGCGGGCCACGGTCGTCTGATCCGCGCATACTGGTCACCGACCGGACAAGGAACGCCAGGCCGTGCTCGGTGAGATCGCGTTCGATGCTCGCGCTATCCATCAGCTACTCGGAACCGTCAGTCGGTTGCAGGTCAGTCCAGTCTGCCCATTCGCCAGGCGCGTAGCTGACAAGCACTTCGCCGAGGTAAATCACCTCGAGGGTGCCGTCGATGTCCTCGGCGCGAATCCTGGCGCCCGCCTCGGTGTAGAGGTACCGGGTACCGGTGATGTGGTGGACCTCGCCGTTGTGGAGCCGCACACCAATAGCCCCTGTGCGGGACAAAATTCCCTCGGTGAAGTAGGGCCGGTGGCATTCCATGACATCGGTGGCCAGAGGTCCCTGGGCGGCGAAGTACTTATCGGTCATGACGACACCAACCTAGCCCTTTCGCAGCGGATATGTTCCCACCACCACGATGCCGTCGGCGCCCGGCATCGGTCTGCACCTGCCCCTCATCGGGGACGTCCTCTATCAGCCACGACCTGCTCGCCCCGGCGACTTCCGCTGTGTCGATCTGCGCCACCTCATCCGATCGGGCCGGGATCGGTCTCAGGGCGCGGGTAGGTAGGCAGCGGTTGCGTGGCGGCTTGGGTGGGAGTACGGGGCGCGGACCGCGATGCGGGAACGCCCACCGTGGACGATGTCAGGTCGGTCGGCGACGCAGGGTGCCGGCACGCTGCGGCCCAGGACGCCGGGGGCGTGTTCGTGGCCGGCCGACCACACGTCATCACCCGGGACGGGTTCGACGGTCCATGACCTGACGCGGCCTTCGCCGCTGGTGCGGTACTTGCCGATTTCGGTGACCTCGGCGAGCAGCTCGGCGATCTTCTCGGGGTCGCCGACGGCCCGCCAGGTCGCCGTCGCAGTGACGGTCGCGACAGCGGGGATCAGGCGTTTGCGGTAGTGCCCGCGCGTATCGGAGACCGTGGAGGGTACCGAGGGTGAGAGGCGTTGCAGATCAGCGTGATCGGTGCGACTCGATCGCATACGTGTCTCGGGTTGAGTGGTGGCCGGCGTCGTGTGGGCGAAGGTGCACATCCAGTGCCACGGCTGACCGGCCTCGCAGCGGGCCAGGGGAAGCTCCATGTCGTCGGGCACACCCAGCGGGTCGTAGGTGATTACCTCACCGCGGGCGGCGGCGGTGGCTTTGCGGCGGTGCCAGAGCACCGAGGCCAACAGTCCGTCGAGACTGATGCCCCACGGGGCGCCGAAGCACACCCCGTGCGGCAGTTCGGCAGTCACTCGAAGCGGCTTCACTGGCTTGGTTCCGAAAAGGTGTTCACGTTACCACAGTGCCATCCGAAGCGGGACCGTCACCAGCTCGACTGTCTTCGATGTCGATGCGTGCCACGCCACGATTCGACGGGAGAACACGTCGATGATGAACACCACGTACACCCACCCGGCCCATGTCCGGCAGTAGGTGAAATCGGTCACCCAGACCCGGTTGGGTTCGGCGGCACTGAACTGTCGGTTCAGCAGATCCTCCGCGCGTACACCGTCAGCGGAGCGGACGGTCGTGCGGACCCCTTTGGATCTTCGAATTCCGTTGTGGCCTAGCATTTTCATTGCTCGATCAACAGCGCCGTAGGACACCCCAGGCAGTGTTGTGCGGTGCAGATGGGCGCGCATCTTCACCCGCCCGTAGAGGCCCTCGGGAGTCATCTTCCGTCGGCCGTCGTCATCGGTGCGCCAGACGACATTGCGCACCGCATCGACGACGTGAGCGTCGGAGACGGTACGAGCAGCAGGCATTCGTGTTCGCCATGCCCGGTAGGTTCGTGCGGCAACCATGCAGCCCTGCTCACGCAGGACCCGGCAGATCGACTCGACCGCAAAACCGTTGCTGCGCATCTGATCTATGAACGCCACGATCATCGGTTGCGGGGGTCGAGTTCCCCCGCGAAGAAAGTTGTCGCCGCCTTCAGAATGGCAACGTCTTCTCGCAACTGCTTGTTCTCCGCCTTGAGACGCTTGATCTCGGCGGACTCCTTCGAGGTGGTCCCGGAGCGGGCGCCGGCATCGACCTGTGCCTGCACTGCCCACCGGCGTACCGTCTCTCCGCCGACACCGACCTGCTTAGCGATCGCTTCGGCAGCGGCAGTCAACGACGTGTACTCGCCGCCGTGGGCCTCCAGCAACCGCAGAGCCCTCGAACGGACCTCTGGATCGATCTTTCTAGGCATGAGCTCATCCTTCCTGACTCAGAAGGAAGCGGCATCAAACCAGGGGTGATTCAAGGGCTGCTTTGCGGAGCGGGTCGGTGGTGGTGTGGAGCTCGTGGGGTAGTCGTGTGGCGAGGGTTTGGTCTTGGCGGGTGGCGACTATCCCGCCGGTTCGGTGGCTTAGGCAGGAACACCCCTGGAGGGTGGCGGTGCGGTCGAGCTTATCGCCATTGAACCTGGTCGTTCGTCGTCAGCGATGCATGGTGTTCGAGATTTCTGCGCAAGCCCGTATAACTATGTCCGGAACGTCTGCCCTGTAAGGAGCACTGCCGAGTGACGCGAATCTTTGACAACATCAAGTCCGACTTGGGCTCGCATCTGCAGCAGACGTTGCAGATCTCGGACCGGATGGACGTCGCCGTGGGCTACTTCAACCTTCGCGGGTGGGCCGTTTTTGACGCCTTGGTCAGGACGAAGGTCGAAGCCGACCCGGACGGTCCGGTGGTGCGAATACTTATCGGGATGGTCATGACCGGGCCGCAGCAAGACACCTTAGATGATTTGCAGGCCGACGTCGATGGCACCGCACGATCAGACGCGGATGCAAATACGGCCCGCGAACGCAAAGCTCATCTCCTCGAGCAACTTCGCATGCAACTGATGCGAGGCATCCCGACCAATGCCGACCGTGCCGCACTGCAGTCTTTGCGCGAGCTTCTTGCTCAGGGCACGGTCGAGCTCAAGGTGTTCACACGTCGCCCGCTGCATGGCAAGACCTATATTTGCCACCGGACTGATTTGAACAACCCGATCACCGGCTTTGTTGGTTCCTCGAATTTTACTGCACCGGGCCTGACGCACAACCTCGAACTTAACGTCGATGTTCTCGACACCTCCGGCGCCCGGAATTTGGCCCAGTGGTTCGAAGACAGATGGAACGACCGGTTTAGTCGGCCGGTCACCGCGGACGTACTGGATTTGCTTGACGAGTCGTGGGTACGCCGCGAGCCTCGTCGACCATACGAGGTATTTCTGAAGGTCTGTTACGACTTGTCCCGCGACGTGCGTGAGGGGTTGGCCGAATACTCGGTACCAGCAGAAATCAATAAGCAATTGCTTGAGTACCAGGGCACAGCGGTGCAGACGTTGGCTCGGCGGATCATGACTAAGCGGGGCACCATGCTCGGTGACGTCGTAGGTCTCGGCAAAACACTTACGGCGATTGCAGTTGCGTTGATGCTTCGCGACGAGCACGGCTACATGCCACTGGTGTTGTGCCCGAAGAACTTGGTGTCGATGTGGGAAGAACACCTCGAAGCCTACGAGCTGCACGGACGGGTTGTCCCCTACAGCATGGCGCACGCGATTTTGCCCGACCTGCGCCGGTACGCATTCGTCATCGTTGACGAGTCCCATACCTTGCGTAACGACACCCGTCGTGACTACAAAGCAATCCAGGACTATATCCATCTCAACGACAGCAAGGCTCTGCTGCTGACCGCCACTCCGTACAACATTCGGTTTCAGGACGTAGCAAACCAACTCGCCCTTTACATCGACGATGACGACGATCTCGGGATTGCCCCAGTCAATGCTCTTAGCGCAGACCCCCGCCTAGCGGACAAGGTCGACGGCAAGACCACCACAATGGCCGCGTTCCGAAAATCCGAGGACCCCGACGACTGGAAGCGGCTGATGAGCGAGCATCTGGTCCGCCGCACCCGAACCTTCATCAAGAACAACTACTCGCTGACCGATGAGTCCGGCCGACAGTACCTGGAGTTCGCGGACGGAACCCGCTTTCAGTTCCCACAGCGTGTCCCGAAGCCGGTTGACCACTCCTTCGGACCGGACGACCCGGCGGCACTTATGGCAAGTGACGCCACCCTCGACGCCCTGACCGGGCTGATCTTGCCCCGTTATGAACTCGGCAACTACATCTCCAAGAGCCCGCAGCTGACCGCAGCCGAAAAGGAGTTCGTCGACAACCTCGCCCGCGGTCGCGGCAACGTAGCCGGTTTCGTCCGCACCACCTTCTATAAACGTCTGTCCTCCTGCGGGCACTCGTTCACTCTCTCACTTAGACGCCATATCGCCCGTAATGAGCTGTTCTCGTATGCGATCGAAAACCGCCTACCTATTCCAACCGGTACCATCGCCGAGAACACGTTCGGTGAGGATGAAGACCCAAACGCCGACTATTTCGAAACTGAAGACCGGGTCAGTGACGATCCATCCCGCCGCTACGAGTCGCTGGTCGCGGCGAATCCTGCCGGTCTGACGTGGATTAGACCGGAACTCTTCACTCCCGATCTGCTGAAGGACCTCAAAGCCGACACCAATGAGCTGAGGTTGTTACTCACCGCCTACGGTGACTGGACACCGGAGCGGGACTCCAAGCTGGACGCGCTGATCACCCTTCTCCGGACCGACCACCCGAGCGAGAAGGTGCTCATTTTCACCGAGTACAAGGACACCGCTGTCTACATCGCCGCCGCCTTGCACTCGGCCGGCATCGGGGAGGTAGGCGTCGCCACAGGCGACAGCGACGACCCAACCCGCCTCGCTCACCGATTCTCGCCCCGCTCGAACACCCTTCCCGGACACGAACCCGAGACTGAGAACGACGACGAGCTGCGGGTCCTGGTCGCCACCGACGTCCTCAGCGAGGGGCAGAACCTGCAGGACGCCCATATCGTGGTCAACTACGACCTGCCGTGGGCCATCATCCGCCTAATTCAGCGCGCCGGCCGCGTCGACCGCGTCGGCCAAGCCGCCGACACCGTCCTCCTCTATTCCTTCTTCCATGAGTCGGTCGACAACGTCATCTCCTTACGTCAGCGCATCAGTGACCGCCTCCACGCCAACGCCGAGGCGTTCGGTTCCGACGAACAATTCTTCGGCAGCGATACCGAGGTAAAGGCCATCGCCGACCTCTACGACGGCACCCTCGACGACCAGGACGCAACCGACGATGTCGACGCCTCCAGCTTGGCCTACCAGCGCTGGCACCGGGCTGAACGGGACGACCCCGACCTCGCCGCGAAGATCGCTGGTCTACCGGACATGATCTCTGCCACCCGCGCCCGCCGCCTCTCCGACCCCGGCGATGGCGTCGTCTGCTACGTGCGCACCGAATCCGGGATAGACGGGTTCGGCATGGCGACCACAGACGGCCAAACTCGTCTACTCACCGGACATGAGGTGCTCCGCGCGTTCGAGGCCAGCCCAGACGAACTCGGCCTCGAGCATGCCGATGACCACGACAGCCTTCTACAGGCTCTCATCCGCGGCGACCTGGCGAATCCGCACGTGACCGCCGGCCGGCCTCGTGGGGTCCGCCGCACACTGTGGAACCGGCTCAGCGGCACTCTGCACAACCACGCCGCCGACACCGAACTTGCACTCGAAGCGCTCTACCAACATCCCCTCATGAAGGATGCCGAGCAACGACTGCGGCGGGCGGCCCGCAATGGGACCAGCGACGACGACCTGATCACCCTCATAACTGCCTTACACCGTGACGGACAGCTCGTCATCGCCACCCGCACCGGCAAAGACCCGATCCACATCGTCTCCAGCATGGGGGTTCGTTCATGACCAGCAACCGCCTTCTCGACCTTGTCGACGCCCGCGATTTCCGCACTTTGTTCATCGACGAACTCGGCTGGAACAACCCCGACCGGCCCGACATCACACTAGAGGTCAACGACCAGACCTTCGCGCTCACCCAAGTTGCCGGCTACAAGGGTCTACGGATCTGGCATTGTCCGGTCCTCCCGGTCCGAAAGTCCCAGCGCATGATCGACGTGCTGGTCGGGAAGGACAATCACGAACGTCTGGTCATCTTCAGCAATGAACATCGCCAGGAATGGCGCTGGCCAAGGCGCGCTCAACTCGGTAGTGCCAACGCCAAACTTCTTGTACACGAGCACGTTGTCGGTGACCACGCCACACACCTAACCCAGCGCCTGCAGGCGATCGAGCTCGACTTTGACGAGGACATCACCCTCGTCGCCTTGCTCGACAAAATGCGAGACGCGTTCGATCACGAGGCCGAAACCGCGTCGGTCGCAGCGGCCCGACTGATGGGAACTCTCTACACAGAACTCGAAATAGCTGGTGTTGGCGAGCAAGACGCCACCCTGCTTCTCGCGCGCATACTCTTCCTGCTCTTCGGTGACGACGCCGACATGTGGAAACCGGCAGGCCTGTTTGAGAAGTACTTGCGCGAGCACACCACCAGCGAAACTCTCCACGAAGACCTCAAGGAGCTGTTCGACGTCCTCGACACCGACGAGAAGAAGCGCACGCTGGCGTCCGATAGTCCTTACGCTGCATTTCGATACATCAACGGTGGACTCTTTCACGATCCGCTGCGTCTACCCAAGCTGACCCCGGAATTTCGAGAGGCGTTGCTCGCGGCGTGCGAGTTCGATTGGTCAATTATTTCTCCCGCAGTTTTCGGTTCGATGTTTCAGACGGTCAAGAGTAAAGATTCACGACGATCCGGTGGCGAGCACTACACCACCGAAGAGAACATCCTCAAGACCATTCGCCCGCTGTTTCTCGACGAGTACCGTGATCGACTCGAACGCGGATGGAACGACAAATCCCAGCTCACCCGGCTTCACAACGACCTGGGGCGATCGCGCTTTATGGACCCGGCATGTGGATGTGGCAACTTTCTCGTTGTTGCCTACCGCGAGCTACGCGCCATCGAACATGAAATCCTCAAGCGCCGTCGTGATCTGGACATGGTTGACGCGTTGTCCAAGAAGGTCGAGCGCGCGCAGCTAAGTCTTGATGTCACTGGCGATATAAAGGTCACCCTCGATCACTTCTACGGAATCGAGATAGAGGAATGGCCAGCACGCATCGCCGAGACCGCGATGCTGCTCGTTGATCATCTCGCCAACCAGCAGATGGCAGTCGAGTTCGGCGTCGCGCCGGATCGCTTGCCCATCGCCATCGCACCGACCATCTACCATGGCAATGCGCTGCAGGTGGATTGGCGTCGCGTTCTCCCGCCAAGCGACGAGGTTTACGTGTTCGGTAACCCGCCGTGGCTGGGCATTTCGTTACGGTCAGAGGAACAGACAGCGGACCTGCAAACCGTATGGCGTGACCGGTACCATGGCACACTCGATTACGTCACCGGTTGGCACGCTAAGACCCTTGAATACCTTCAAGGCACCACTGCTCAATGGGCCTTCGTAACCACAAATTCGGTTACACAAGGAGAAGCAGTAGCGCCGTTGTTTGAACCGATATTCGATGAAGGTTGGCGCATCAAATTCGCCCATCGCACCTTCAAATGGACCTCTGAAGCCACCGGTCAGGCCGCGGTGCACTGCGCCATCATTGGTTTCGCAAAAAAGGTTCTCGGACCACGGTTGTTCGACTATCCCAAACCAGACTCTTCTGCCGTAGAGATAGCCGAGGTCGGGGCGATCACGCCATATTTGACGCCCTACCACGGCGCAGGTCGTCCAGTCATCGTGCATCCGGTCACGAGACCTCTCAATCGGCAACTCGGTGAAGTTGCGTACGGCAACAAGCCGACTGACGGCGGGTACTTCATCGTCGATCCCGACGAATATGAACAGTTCGCCGCCGATCCGATTGCCGCAAAGTACTTGCGACGATATGTCGGAGCTCGGGAATTGCTCCATAACAATCCTCGATACTGCCTGTGGCTTGTCGATCTGAAACCTAGCGACCTCAAGCAAAGCAGTCTGCTCCGGTCACGTGTTGACGGAGTTCGCGAGTTCCGCCTGAGTAGCAAGGCGGCTTCGACCCGTAAGGCCGCGGAGACACCGCACCTGTTCCGTCAGATCGCGCAGCCGTCCAGCTCTTACTTGTGCATTCCTCGTCACGTGAGCGAGAATCGACCATACTTTCTCAGCAACCGGTTTTCCGCCGACGTAATCTGTAGCGACGCTAATTTTCTCGCAGCTGACGCTGATGGTTTCGTCTTTGCAATCATGTCGTCGGGCATGTTCATTGAGTGGCAGCGCGCCGTGGGCGGTCGTCTGGAATCCCGACTTCGCTTCAACAAACTGTTGACATGGAACACGTTTCCGCTCCCCCCGATAAGTAAAGAGTCACGATCGCAGATCATTGCGGCAGGCGAGGGGGTTCTCGCGGCTCGGCAGCTCCAATCAGAACAGTCGCTGGCCGATCTCTATGAGCCCACCACGATGTCGGCTGAATTGCGCGCGGCGCACAGCTTGTTGGACTCGCATGTCGACAAGCTCTTTGGGATCGAGTCCGCTAAACCTAGCGCGTTGGAACGGCAGGACCTGTTGTTCGAACAGTATCGTGCGATCACAGATCCGCTTTCGGCCTCGTCGACGAAGGGCCGCAGCCGCAAACCGAGAAGGTAGAACTGGCGGGCTCCGTATGGTGCGCGAGCGCGCGGAACGGCGACCCAGGGGGACGGGATTCGCTACCTGCTCCGATGGGACTGCCACATAACGAGCTGGGGGTGAGCGAGATGTTTAAGTCCTTCGTTGCCGCGGTCAGCCCGAGCGAGAATTGTAACGCGACACCAGCGCTGGAGACTCCTTGGGAGTAGGGGCGTGATCACTCTTTCGGGCATGCGGATGCTGGTTGATCGCATCAACAATTGCAAGGATCTCGGGGTGCTCGGTCCACAGCGCTCGGCCTGTTCCGCTAAAGCGATGCCATCTCACTAGATAGAAAGCCCAGCCTCGTAGCAGATCGATGCCGGCCCACTCAGGAATCCGTTGATCTCGCTCATAAGGTTTGATCAGCACCTGCAAGACTTCGAGCAACTGATTCGAGTCGGTCGCGAGTCGTTTGTAACCGTTGTAGCGCAACGCCCACTTGATCAACTGCATCTCATACTCAGCATCCATACGTGCGCACCTCCT
>NZ_JAMBDT010000080.1:0-23666 GCF_025143765.1 Gordonia sp. p3-SID1431 | reverse complement strand
GGGTCGCCGGCGGCCGCTGGACGCGGCCGGCGGTCTGGGTGGTGGGGGCGTGGACAGCAGTCCTCCTCGTCGGACCGGTCCTGGTGCTGGTGGTGCGGTCGGTCCGGCCGGTCGCCCACGGCGACTGGACCCTCGCCGGCTACCGCGCACTGGCCGAACCCGTCAACGGGGTGACACCCCTGGAGAGCCTGCGCTATTCGCTGGTGACCGCGACCGCGGCGACCGCCATCGCCCTGGTGGTCGGGACGCTCGCCGCCGTCGCGCTGCATCGCGCGCACGGAGTCGTCGGGGCGATCGGCTCGGCCGTCTCGCTCATCCCGCTCGGGATCAGTGCTGTCACACTCGGATTCGGCTACCTCATCGTACTGGCGTCGTTGCCGTACGAGATCGCCGCATCACCCGCGGTCATCCCACTGGTCCAGGCCCTCATCGCGATTCCGGTGGTCATCCGCATCATGATGCCCGCACTCGAGTCGGTGCCGGTCCGGTTGCGGCATGCCGCGGCGACGTTGGGAGCCACGCCGTTTCGCGTCTTCGCGACCGTCGACCTGCCGATCGTCGGAAGGTCGATTGGGGCTGCCGGTGGGTTCGCCTTCGTCATGGCCCTGGGCGAGTTCGGCGCGACGAGCTTCCTCGCCCGCGCGGACACGACCACCCTTCCGGTACTCATCGGGTCCGCCCTGAACCGCCCAGGCGCCGAGAACCTGGCCACCGCCATGGCCGCCTCGGTGGTCCTCGTCATCGCGACGGTCGTCGCAGTCGTCGTGGTCGAGGCGTTCCGGCCCCGCTCGGAGGTGCCGCTGCTGTGACCACGCAGAGTTCATTGGAGATCTCCGACCTCACGGTCGCGTACGGCGGCGAGACCGTCATCGACGGTCTGTCGTGGCGGCTCGTGGGAGAGGGGTCGCTGGTGACCGCGATCCTGGGCCCGTCGGGGTGCGGCAAGTCGACCCTGATCCGGACGATCGCCGGACTCGAGTCGCCGGTCGGTGGAACGGTGCGGTTCGGCGGAGTCGACCTCGCCGGCGTCGAGGTCCATCGGCGGGACTTCGGGGTCGTCTTCCAGGACGGGCAACTTTTCGGCGGGCGCAGTGTCGCGTCGAACGTCGCGTACGGGCTGAAGGTGCGGCGCTGGTCGCGTCGCGCCATCGCCGATCGCGTCGCCGAGATGCTCGACGTCGTCGGACTCACCGGCTACGACAAGCGTCTCGTGGAAACCCTGTCGGGCGGCCAGGCCCAACGGGTCGCGCTCGCGCGTGCCATGGCCCCGCGTCCGCGTCTGCTGTTGCTCGACGAGCCGCTCGCCGCGCTCGACCGGCGGTTGAGAGACGAATTGGCCGTGGAGATCTCGGAGATCGTGCGAGCGGCCGGCGTGCCGACGATGGTGGTGACCCACGACCACGCCGAGGCGGCCACCATGGCCGACGAGATCGCGGTCATGCGGGACGGGGTGATGATCCAGACCGACGTTCCGGCGGCGCTGTGGCGACACCCGGTCGACGAGTGGACCGCGCGTTTCCTCGGCGCCACGACCGTCGTCGATGCGCAGGTCCGGTCGGGTGTTGCCGACACCGTGCTCGGCGAGATGCCACTCGACCTCCCCGACGGCAGTCGCAGGCTCGGTCTGCGGCCCGAGTCGGTCTCGATCGGCCCGGCGTCGCCGGGGGCGGACGAGGACACGGCAGCGACAGCGACCGTCGTGCTCGTCGCCGAACTCCCGGCCGGGCCGCGCGTGCGCATCGACACCCCGGTCGGCGAGATCGATGCGGTCACCGACGCCTTCGTCGCGATCGGCGACCGGATGCGGGTGCGTCTGGTGCCGGAACGGGTCGCGGTGATCGGGTCGTGACGCCGCGTGGGCCGGCGAGGCGGTCGTCGTGCCGGTGACACGGCGGGACCTGCTGGTCCCGCCGGGACTGATGGTCGTCGGAGCGACCTCCATGTATCTCGGCGCGGCCGTCGCCGTCGGCCTGTTCGACGTCATCTCCCCGGCCGCCGTCGCGTGGTTGCGGATCGCCGGGGCCGCGCTGGTGTTGCTGCTGTGGGTGCAACCGGCCCGGACGGCCTGGCGTTGGGAGCGATTGCGCCTCGCCGGATGCTTCGGGCTGATCACCGCCGGGATGAACATCGCCTTCTACGAGGCGCTCGCGCATCTGCCCCTGGGCACGACCGTCGCCCTGGAGTTCCTGGGCCCGATCGTGGTGGCCGCCTTGGGTTCTGCGACGCGTCGCGATGTCGCCGCACTCGTCCTGGCGGCTGTCGGCGTGGTCCTGATCGCCGATGTCCGGTGGTCGGGAACGGCGATCGGCGTCGTCCTGGCGCTGACCGCGGCCGCCTGCTGGGCGGGGTACATCGTCCTGGGCAAACGGGTCGCGGCGCGAGGCACGGGCGTCGAGGATCTGGCGACCGGCTTCGCGGTGGCCGCGTTGCTCACCGCGCCGCTCGCGTGGTGGGTGGCCGACGCGGTACGCGCGGGGGCCGCGCTGCCGGTGGTCCTGGCCCAGGGGTTGCTGCTCGGCATCGCGTCGACCGCGGTGCCCTACGCACTCGACCAGATCGTGCTGCGGCGGGTCGGCCAGGCAAGGTTCGCGATCCTGCTCGCGCTGCTGCCGGTGACGGCGTCGGTGATCGGGTTGCTCGCGCTGGCGCAGGTGCCGCGGCCCCTCGAAGCGGTAGGGATCGCGCTCGTCGCGGTGGCGGTGGCCGTGCGATCGGTCGACGACGACAGCCGGTCCGACGATCGCGAGGCGGAGATGCCGCCGGGGTGACCGCGAATCAGGCGGCGCGCGCCTTCTTCAGTGCTTTGTGCAGCTCTTTCTTCGACATGTCGGAGGTGTCGAGCTTGCGCATCCGGTGAATGACCACCGGGCAGCGAACACAGCGCGTCGAACTCTTGCAACACTTCTTCTTGGGCTTCAGAGAGCCCACCTTGGTCGGGTCGACCTTGCCCATACGGCGAGGTTAGCAGACCCTAACTACAACTCTTGTGGGTGCTGTGATCGCGGTCTCACCGCCCGAGCCGATAGTCTGTGACGTTGAATCCCTAGGTGATCTGCTCCCCGCGCCGGTCAGAGCCGTTCGGCTGCGAACGTTCCAGACGTTCGGCAGTGACCCGGACGCCGGCCGCCGCTGCCGGTCCCCAACCACACGAAAGAGAGCCAGTGAGCGCTGTCCCCACCTTCCGCAACGTCGCGATCGTCGCGCACGTCGACCACGGAAAGACCACACTCGTCGACGCCATGCTGCGCCAGTCCGGCGTCTTCGGCGAGCGCGCCGAGGTCGTCGACCGGGTGATGGACTCCGGTGACCTCGAACGTGAAAAGGGCATCACCATCCTCGCCAAGAACACCGCGGTCCACCGGCGCCAGCCGGACGGCACCGAGGTCGTCATCAACGTCATCGACACCCCCGGCCACGCCGACTTCGGCGGTGAGGTCGAGCGCGGCCTGTCGATGGTCGACGGCGTGGTCCTGCTCGTCGACGCCTCCGAGGGCCCGCTGCCGCAGACGCGCTTCGTGCTCCGCAAGGCGCTGGCCGCCGAGCTGCCGGTGATCGTCGTCGTCAACAAGACCGACCGTCCCGACGCCCGCATCCAGGAGGTCGTCGACGAGACGCAGGATCTGCTCCTCGACCTCGCCTCCGACCTGGACGAGGAGGCCGCGAAGGCCGCCGAACTCGTCCTCGAGCTCCCCGTGCTCTACGCCTCGGGCCGCGCCGGTGTCTGCAGCACCGAGCAGCCGGCCGACGGCGAGATCCCGGCGGGGGAGAACCTCGACTCCTTCTTCGACGTCCTGCTCGAACACGTCCCGGCGCCCAAGGGTGACCCGGACGCGCCGCTGCAGGCACACGTCACCAACCTCGACGCGTCGGCCTTCCTCGGCCGTCTCGCGCTCGTCCGCATCCACAACGGAACCCTCCGCAAGGGCCAGCAGGTGTCCTGGTGCCGCGAGGTCGACGGTGAAGCCGTCGTCGAGCGCGCCAAGATCACCGAGCTCCTCGCCACCGTCGGAGTCGACCGGGCGCCCGCCGAGTCCGCATCGGCCGGTGACATCGTGGCCGTCGCCGGTATGCCGGAGATCATGATCGGCGACACCCTCGCCGACCTGGAGAACCCGCAGCCGCTGCCGCGCATCACCGTCGACGAGCCGGCGATCTCGGTCACCATCGGCACCAACTCGTCGCCGCTGGCGGGCCGGGTGTCGGGCCACAAACTGACCGCCCGCATGGTCAAGCAGCGTCTGGACACCGAGCTGATCGGCAACGTGTCGCTGCGCGTGCTCGACATCGGCCGGCCCGACGCCTGGGAGGTGCAGGGACGTGGCGAGCTCGCCCTGGCCATCCTCGTCGAGCAGATGCGTCGTGAGGGCTTCGAGCTGACCGTCGGCAAGCCGCAGGTCGTCACCCGCAAGGTGGACGGCAAGGTCCAGGAGCCGTTCGAGCATCTGACCGTCGACGTGCCCGAGGAGTACCTCGGCGCGGTCACCCAGTTGCTCGCCGCCCGCAAGGGCCGCATGGAGCAGATGAACAACCACGGCACCGGCTGGGTCCGGATGGAGTTCATCGTGCCCTCGCGCGGCCTCATCGGGTTCCGTACCGACTTTCTCACCGAGACCCGCGGCACCGGCATCGCCAACGCGGTGTTCCAGGGTTACGACGCCTGGGCGGGCGAGATCCGGGCGCGCCACACGGGTTCGCTCGTCAGCGACCGGTCGGGAACGGTCACCCCGTTCGCGATGATCCAGCTCGCCGACCGCGGCACGTTCTTCGTCAACCCGGGCGACGACTCGTACGAGGGCCACGTCGTGGGGATCAACCCGCGCCAGGAGGATCTCGACATCAACGTCACCCGCGAGAAGAAGCTGACCAACATGCGTCAGTCCTCGGCCGACGTGATGGAGACCCTCGCCAAGCCGATGCAACTCGACCTCGAGGGCGCCATGGAATTCTGCGCCGCGGACGAGTGTGTCGAGGTCACCCCTGAGGTCGTGCGAGTGCGTAAGGTGCACCTCGACTCGACGACGCGCGCCCGTGAGCGCTCGCGGGCCAAGTCCCGGGATGCCGCCGTCAGCTGAGTGTCGATGGCGCTCCGGCGCCGCATCACGGTGGCGGGCGCGTCCGACGGACCGAGAAGCTTCTTCGTCATGGGGGTATCCGAGGTGAATCGCGCGAGACCACGACCGGGCCGCGAGGCCGCGAACCGGGTCCGTGGGCGGTTGCTCGGCATGCTCTCGTGCAGCGTCGCCCTGCTCGTGGTGCTGACCGCCTGCATGTCGGATCCGCCGCCCCCGGTCCGCGACACCGGGCCACCGCCGACCCCGACCGAGTACCCGGTGGAGAAGACGATCTACATCGCCACCGACTCGGTCGGATCGGGCTTCAACCCGCACATCGCCGCCGACCAGAATCCGGTGACCACGGCGGTCGCGGCGATGACGCTGCCCAGCGCGTTCGCGCCGGTCCAGACCCCGGGCGGGACGGTGTGGGAACTGCAGCGCTCGTTCGTCACCTCCGCTGAGGTGACGTCGCGGGCGCCGTTCACCGTGACCTACCGCATCCACACCGACGCCCAGTGGTCCGACGGCCTGCCGGTGACGGGCGACGACTTCAACTTCCTGTGGCAGCAGATGTCCCGGCAGCCCAACGTCGTGGCACCGGCCGGCTACCGGCTCATCGACTCGGTGCAGTCCCGGGAGGGCGGCAAGGTCGTCGAGGTGCGGTTCGAGTCGCCGTACCCCGCGTGGCGAGAGCTGTTCACCGGATTGCTGCCCAGTCACGTGCTCAAGGGTGCGCCGGCCGGCTTCCAGACCGGGATGGACACCGGCAAGCCGGTTTCGGCCGGGCCCTACGCGATCGTGGGGATCGACAAGACCCGCGACGAGGTCCGCCTCGCCCGCAACGACCGGTATTGGGTCACCCCGCCCCGGTTGGATCAGATCGTCCTCCGCCGCGCCGGCACATCGGCCCAGATGCTCGACTCCGTACGATCCGGCGACTCGGCCATCGTGGCCCTCGGCGCCTCGCCGGCCACCGACGCGGAACTGACCGCGCTGCCCGGTCTCGAGACCGCCCGCAGCCTGACGTCGCGGTCACTCGGTGTCAGCGTGAACGCCCGCACCGACGCGATGAGCTCGGTGGAGGTCCGGCGCGCGATCCTCGGGTTGGTCGATCCGCGACTGACCACCTTCGCCGGTGCCGGCGACTGGGTCGTCGAACCGTTCGCGAACACCGTCTTCGCGCCGTCGGATCCGGGCTATTCACCGGTCGACCGCCCGCGCCTCGGGGCGGCCGAGGTCGACGCCCTGCTCGGCGCCGCCGGTTACCGCCGCGCCGCGCCCGAGCCCGTCGGCTCGGCATCCCCGGTGCCGTCGGCGTCGTCGTCGGAGCCCTCCTCGGTGTCGCCGTCGTCCCCGTCCGGGTCCACGCCCGCGTCCGAGGCGCCGTCCGCCGGCGGGTCGGCGACGCCCGGGGTGAGCGAGACCCCGAACGAGGGTCTGGTCGAGGTACCTGAACTACCCGAGGGAATCCTGCCGTTCCAGCGCGACGGGCAGGACCTCATCGTCCGTGTCGGTGCGGTCGCCGGCGATCCGCGGACCACGTCGGCCGCGTCGAGCATCGTCGACCAGCTCCGAGGTGCAGGGGTGCGCGCTCAGGTCGTGACGCTGCCCAACAGCGAGCTGTACGGGTCGGCGCTCACCAACCAGCGCGTCGACCTGGTCGTCGGGTGGTCGGGGCTCGGCGTGCCGCCGGCGTCGTCGCTCGCGTCGCAGGTCGACTGCAACCAGCCCAAGCCCGGTACCGAACCGTCGCCCGCGACGCCGCCGACGCCCACCAGCATCGCGCCGAGCGGTGGCGATCCCGGGGACAGCTATGCCAGCAACGTGTCCGGGTTGTGTGACCCGCGGCTCATCGAGCTCGCGCGCACCGCACTCTCCGAGGACGACCCGATCCCGACGCTGAACGAGGCCGAGCCGCTCCTCGCCGCGCAGGCGATCTACCGGCCGCTGTACCAGGACTCGATGGTCGTGGGCACCACGTCCGCGGTGCGCGACGTCCCGCTCACCGGACCCATCCAGGTCTCGATCTTCGGGACCGCGGTCAATTGGGAGCTGACGTGACCGGTGTCCCGGCGGATCGCCGGCTGCTGCTCGTCCACGCTCATCCCGACGACGAGACGATCATGACCGGCGGCACCATCGCCCGGTACCTCGCCGAGGGCGTCGACGTGCGGGTGCTGACCTTCACGCTCGGGGAGGAGGGCGAGGTGATCGGCGACGAGTGGGCCCAGCTGGTCGCCGACGGCGGCGCCGACCAGCTCGGCGGGTTCCGGGTACTCGAACTCACGCGGGCACTGGCCGAGCTCAGTCCCGCCGGCCGACCCGCGTTGCGGCCGCGATTCCTCGGCGGTGCGGGCCGATGGCGGGACTCCGGGATGGCCGGCGCCCCGTCCGCGAACCACCCGCGCGCACTCGTGCGGGCACCGTTCGACGAGCCCGTCGAGGCGTTGGTCGACGTGCTCACCGACTTCGCACCCCAGGTGGTCGTCAGTTACGACGCCTCGGGTACGTACGGCCATCCCGATCACAAACTGGTGCACGAGGTCACGACGGCCGCGGTCGCCCGCGCCCGGGAAGTCGGTCCGGGCCCGGACAAGATCTACGAATCGGTGACCGAACGCAGCGCACTGGACTCCGGGCTCGCCGGTGTCGCCGCGGTACCCGACGGCTGGCGGATGCCCCGCGACGGTGAGCTGCCGAGCTATCCCGACGCCGACATCACCACCGAGATCGACATCAGCGCGTACCTCCCACGAAAGGTGGCCGCCCTGGCCGCCCACGCCACACAGGTGACCGTCGCGGCGTCCGGGACGGAGTACGCACTGTCGAACAACATCGTGCAGCCGATCGCCGGTGCGGAGCATTACATTCTGGTCGAGCCGGAGCGTCACGGGTCCCCGGACGGGAAGCGTGAGTCGGACCTGTTCGCCGGGGTCGACTGAGCCGTGGCCCGCATGGTTCGGCCCGTATTGGGCTCCGTCCTCGACCGACTGCTCCTGGGATTCCTCGTCGTCGACGGGTTCGCGATCGGGCTCGTGAGTGTTGCGTTCACCTATCAGCGCTTCGGCGGCGTCGCGCTGCCCGTCGCGGCACTTGCCGCCGGCGTGGTCAATGCGGCCCTACTCTGGCTCGCGGCCGGCCTCACCGCGACCCCGTGGCGGTACGGGCCACTTGCCGCGTGGGGGCTCGTCGTCGTGATCGCCGGCGGGCTCCCCGGCCCGGGCGGGGACGTCGTGCTCTCGATCAGCAGTGGTTACCTCGTACAGACCCTGCTGCTCGTCGTCCTCGGTGTCGGGCCGTGCGCCGCGCTGGGCTGGACGGGGCGGCTGCCCGAACCCGACTGACCACCGCTCCGCTGGGGCGCTCTGCGTTGTGCCGCGACGGGCGGCGTTAGAGTGAGAGACATGCTTCTGCGCGCGTGGGCCGAAGACATCATGGCCCCGATCGAGCGCGTCACGGCCGCACTGAGCCGTGTCCGTGACGACCCGACTCTCGGGGCCGACGCCCTCGACGATGACGGCTGGGTCGCCCTCCTGGGTGCCTCGGGTGCGCAGCTCGACGAATTGTGCGATCTGGCCGACACCGTGCGTCGGCAGGTGACCGACCCGGAGGTGTTGACCTTCGTGGTCAACCGCAACCTCGACACCGGGGTCGTCAGCCGGCTCGGACCCGACGACCCGGGTCTCGACGAACTGGTCGCCGAGTCGGTCGCACTCGGCGCGACCGAGATCTGCATGCAGGGACCCCTGCCCGCCGAACTGCCGGCCGACGGATACGTCCGACTCGTGGAGGACATCACGGGTGCCGCCGACGGGCTCCACCTGCACGCCTATCGGGCCCCGGAGATCGTCGACGGCGCCGAGCGTGCCGGGATCACGATCGTCGAACACCTCGAGCGGCTTCGGTCGGCGGGCCTGGGGTCGGTGCCGGGGACCGCCGCCCAGGTCCTCGACGACACCGTCCGGGCGACGCTCTCACCCACCGGCACGGCGCCACCGGTCGGCAGCTGGGTCGACGTCATCGAGACCGCCCACCGCGTGGGTCTCTTCTCCACCGCGACGATGCTCTACGGGCACGTCGAGACGCCCGCACACCAGATCGCCCATCTTCGACTGCTACTCGAGATCCAGCGTCGCACGGGCGGTTTCAGCGAACTCATCCTGATGCCACTGCTTCCCGAGAACGTGCCGCCCCACCTGGACACCCCCTCGCGGACCGCGTCGGAGCGGGAGACCCGCGCGTTGCACGCCGTCGCCCGCCTCATGACCGCAGGCCTCCTCGACCATCTGCAGGTGGCGTGGACCAAACTGCCCGCGGCCACCGTCGATCTGGTGTTGCGCGGCGGGGCAGATGATCTGGGTGGGCTGTTGCTCGACGGCACCCTGATGCCGGGCGCGGGACCGGAGTCAGGTCGTGTCCTCGACGCCGCGGCTGTCGTCGACATCGCGGCGCGAGCCGGACGGAGGCCGCGTCAGCGCACCACCCGCTACGGGGTGCCAGAGCCCGACCGGCAACTCCCGCTGCCACAGGTGTCCGCGTGAGCCGGAGCATGTCTTCCGGGCGGGCGGCCGGAGCGCAGCAGCGCGCCCTGACGATGGACGACGTGGATGTCGCCATCATCGGCGCGGGCTTCGCCGGGCTCGGGATGGCGACGCAGCTCGCGCGCCGCGGGCGGGAGTCCTTCGTCGTGCTCGAACGCGCTGACGGCGTGGGGGGCACGTGGCGCGACAACACCTATCCCGGCATCGCCTGCGACATCCCCGCCCATCTGTACTCGTTCTCGTTCCGGCCGCCGGCCGACTGGTCGGCGCGGTTCCCTCGTGGCGCCGAGATCCGCAGCTATCTCGAACAGATCGTCGTCGACGAACGACTCGCCGACCGCATCGAGCTCAATCGCGAACTACGCGAAGCGGTCTGGGACGAGCAGGGGGCGCACTGGGTGATCACGGCGGCGGCGCCGGACGGCCGGGCCGTCACCTTCCGCGCTCGCTCGCTGGTGCTGGCGGTCGGACGGTTGTCGGAGGCGCGCATCCCCGACATCGACGGACTCGACACCTTCCCGGGACAGGTCGTCCACACGGCCGCCTGGCACGACGACGTCAACGTTGCGGGCGCGCGGGTCGGGGTCGTCGGAACAGGTGCGTCGGCGGTGCAGCTCATCCCGCACCTCGCCGACTCCGCGGACGATCTCGTCGTGTTCTGCCGCACGCCACCGTATGTCGTGCCGCGCGCGGACCGGCTCTACACCGACGACGAGCGGGCCGCCATGCTCGACCCCGTCGTCGCGGCGGAGGTGCGCGACCGACTGCTCACCGAAGCCGACGGGGCGTTCCGGCAGCGGCTCGGGTTGCATCCGGACATCGACGAGATCCGTTCCCGTGCACGGGATCACCTCCACGGGCAGGTGGCCGATGCCGACCTCCGTGAACAACTGACCCCCGACTACGAGATCGGTTGCAAGAGAATCCTGCTCAGCGACGACTTCTATCCGGCACTGCAGCGGTCCAATGTGGTGTTCGAGTCGAGTGCTCTGACGTCGGTCGCCGAGACCAAGGCCACCGCGCACAGTGGTCACACCTACGATCTCGACGTCCTGGTGATGGCAACCGGTTTCGAATCCGCACGCCCGCCCGCGGCATCGCGAATCACCGGTCGTGCCGGTCGGCGGCTGTCCGACCACTGGTCGGCGGGCATGACGTCTTACGCCTCGACCGTGGTCAGCGGATTCCCGAACATGTTCGTCCTCGACGGGCCCAACGCGGCGCTCGGCCACAACTCGGCGATCTACATGATCGAGACGCAACTCGACTACGTCCTGGGCGCGCTGGAGTACATGGCCGGCAACGGAATCACGACTCTGGCGGTCTCGCCTGCCGCCGAAGACGAATACACGCGGGAGATCGACGCTCGCAGCGAGTCGACGGTGTGGCTGACCGGTTGTGAGAGTTGGTATGTCGACCCCGACAGCGGTCGCCTGACCCTGTTGTGGCCGGGCACCGCGGCGTCGTTCCGCGAACGCAACGGCACCTTCGACCCCGAACCGTACGAACCCCGTCCCGACGTCGGCACCGGAACACCTGAGGAGGGTGAGGAATGACCGAGAAGTTGACCGTCCGCGCGGCCCTGGACGCCGCGCGCGACCGGGCGCCGATCGGTCTCGACGAGGCCGTGACGCTCCTGTCCTGCGCAGGAGACGACCTGGTCGAACTGCAATCGATCGCCGGGGCGCTCCGAGACGAGGGGCTGGCCGCGGTCGGCCGGTCCCGGCAGATCACCTACTCCCGCAAGGTGTTCATCCCGCTGACGCGCCTGTGCCGCGACCGGTGTCACTACTGCACCTTCGTCACGGTCCCCGGAAAACTCGCCCGCGCGGGGGAGGGGCTCTATCTGGAACTCGACGAGGTCGTCGACCTCGCCCGCCGCGGCGCCGAACTCGGCTGCAAGGAGGCGCTTTTCACGCTGGGTGACCGGCCCGAGGACAGGTGGCCGCAGGCCGGCGAGTGGCTGGCCGAACGGGGTTACTCCTCGACGCTGGACTACGTTCGTGCCGCCGCGGTCGCCGTGTTGTCGGAGACGGGTCTGCTGCCGCACCTCAACCCCGGGGTCATGAGCCTCGAGGAACTGCTCCGCCTGCGCCCGGTCGCACCGTCGATGGGCATGATGCTGGAGACGACGTCGCGTCACCTGTTCACCGAGAAAGGCCAGGCGCACTACGGAAGCCCCGACAAGGACCCGCTGGTCCGCATGCAGGTGCTGCGCGATGCGGGCACCGCTCGCGTCCCGTTCACCACCGGGATTCTGGTCGGGATCGGCGAATCACTCACCGAGCGGGCCGAATCGCTGCTGGCCCTCGCCGATGTGCACGCCCGAGGCGGGCACATCCAGGAGGTGATCGTGCAGAACTTCCGGGCTAAGCCGGACACCGCGATGCGCTCGACCCCCGACGCGGAGATGACCGAGTTCCTCGCCGCCGTCGCGGTCGCCCGGGTTGTCCTCGGCCCACACATGCGGATTCAGGCGCCGCCAAATCTGGTGTCACCCGCGGAATGCGCCGCGCTGATCGCGTCCGGCGTCGACGACTGGGGTGGGGTGTCGCCGCTCACGCCCGATCACGTCAACCCGGAACGCCCGTGGCCTCACCTCGACGCCCTGGCCGCCCGCACCGCGGAATCGGATTTCGTTCTCACCGAACGCATCACCGCGCAGCCGCCGTATGTGCTGAACGGTGCCGACTGGATCGACCCGGCGCTGACCCAGCACGTCGCCGCGCTCGCCGACCCGGTGACCGGCCTCGCCGTCGACACCCGCCCGGCCCCGCGTCCGTGGCCGGCGGTTGCTTGAGGGAAGCACCTGTCGTCGGGTGCGTGGCAGTCAGTCGAGAACGGGTGCGAGCGCTTCGTATCCGCCGACGACGTCGGTGGCGCGGTGCAACCCGAGGTCCTGCAGGGCCGCGGCGGCCAGGCTCGACGTATAACCCTGGGAGCACAGGACGATCCAGCGGACGTCATGGTCGACGGCCTGGTCGATGCGCGCGTCGCTCGCCGGGTCGCACCGCCATTCGAGGACATTCCGTTCGATGACGAGAGCACCCCGGGCCTCGCCCTCCTCCGCGCGCTGCGCCGCGGGACGGATGTCGACCAGCACCGCCCCGCCGGCCAGCTCGGCGGGGACGTCCGCGGCCTCGACCCGCGCGATCCGCGACCGTGCGTCGGCGAGTACGTCGTCGATGGTGCGGGGAGCGCTCATTCGGGCTGGTCGGTGAGGACGGTCCGGTTGCGGCGCAGGTGGCCGCCCTCGGAGATGTCGTAGTACGACATCGCGGTCAGCGGCGGTGAGTAGGCGTGCACGCTGAGCGTCGGGGTCACCTGCGGGCTGGTCTCCGCACCGATCTCCGGGGCGGCGACGACCGGGTTCCGCACGACGTCGTGCACCCACCCGAGAGGGAAGGCGGCCTGGTCGCCGGCGTCGAGGATGCGCACCGCCAGATCGTCTCCCGTCCAGTGATACTCGCGCAAGCTGCCCGACAACACCGTCAGGGCTCCGAGCGAACCGGCGTGGTCGTGGAGTTCGGTGGCCTCGCCCGGCGTCCAGCTGATCAGCCAGACGTCGACGTCGTCGTCGGCGTGCAGGCGCGTCGCCCAGCGATGCCGTTCGTCCCAGACCTCCGGGAGCAGGTCGTCGTGGCGACCGTCGAGGACGTCTGCGACGCCCTGGTCGGTGATGCGGAGGAGGTCGGCGGGCCGGAGCCGCGTCGGCAGGTGACCGAGGGCGCGCGGGGCCGCGGTACCCGGACGCTCGCGCAGCGGCGACGACGTCCGAGCACGATTCCGGGCGGAGGAAAGAGACGATAACGCGGACTGAGGCGCCCGTTCGGTGCGGGCGAGGGTGGAGGTCATGGCGAATCCTTGCGAGAGTCGAAGAGGATGTGGTGAGGCCGATCGGTTCAGCAACAGCACATCGACATCGACCGCGCGGTGGGTCGGTGCGGCACCCGGGCACACGCGCCCGCGGGTCGGTGTCCGGTGAGGACGGATTCGTCGACGACGATCATGCGCCCGACTCTGCACGCGGATCGTCGCGGCGTCGAGGTTTGGCGGCACGCTGAACGAAACCCGGAGCGGCGTCTCGCGGTCGGCGATGTGATCCTCGTTACTCAAACCCGGATTCGGGCGCCTCTGGACGGGGGTCGATTTCGTCGCAGCGTCTCCCGGGGCGGATACTGTGGGGTGCGGTTCGACCAGCCCTCGGGCCGCACCGGCGCCGACGCCGGAGTGCCGTTCGACGCCGAACTGCGTTTCTCGTCGCGCCGACCCGGATCTTCCCTAGCGAAGGAGTGAGTGGTGACCTACATCATCGCGGAGCCTTGCGTCGACGTGTTGGACAAGGCTTGCGTGGAGGAGTGCCCCGTCGACTGCATCTACGAGGGTGGACGCATGCTCTACATCCAGCCGGATGAGTGCGTCGACTGCGGTGCGTGTGAGCCGGTGTGCCCGGTCGAGGCGATCTTCTACGAGGATGATGTTCCCGACGAATGGGAGCCCTACGTCAGCGCGAACGCCGACTTCTTCGACGACCTCGGCTCCCCGGGCGGCGCCAGCAAGGTCGGCAAGACCGAGGCCGATCCGGCGTTCATCAAGGGTCTCCCGCCGATGAACGAAGAGGACTGACCGCCTCCGCATGAGCAGTCCTGTCTCCCGTACGGCTGCGCCCCTGCGCGTCTCCTCGACCCGCGTCAGCGGGCGCCTGCCCGACTTCCCGTGGGACACGATCGCCGATGCGAAGGCGACGGCTCAGGCCCACGCCGACGGCATCGTCGACCTGTCGGTCGGGACGCCCGTCGACCCGGTGCCCGCACTCATCCGCGACGCACTCGCCGAGAACTCGGCGTTCCCGGGCTACCCGACGACGATCGGGACCCGCGAGTTGCGGGAGGCGGCCGCGGGGTCGCTGATCCGACGCCACGGGGTCACGTCGCTCGACGAGACGGGAATCCTGCCGGTCATCGGTACCAAGGAGGCGATCGCCGGCCTGGCCTCGACCTTCGGGCTCGGACCCGGCGACGACGTGGTCATCCCCGAGGTCGCCTACCCGACCTATGAGGTGAGCGCCCTGCTCGCCGGTGCGCGGGCGGTGCGGGCGGATTCGACCGTCGCGCTGGGACCGATGAACCCGGCGCTGATGTTCATCAACTCGCCGTCGAATCCGACCGGCAAGGTCCTCGGCCTCGATCATCTCCGCAAAGTCGTGGGATGGGCGCGCGAGCGGGGGACCGTCGTCGTGTCCGACGAGTGTTATCTCGGTCTGAGTTGGGAGGGCGAGCCGCTGTCGATCCTCGACCCGAGGGTCTGCGACGGCGACCACACCGGACTGCTCGCGGTCCACTCACTGTCCAAGATCTCGAACCTGGCGTCGTATCGCGCCGGATTCTTCGCCGGCGACACCGATCTGATCGCCGAATTGCTCGCGGTCCGCAAGCACGCCGGACTCATCGTGCCGTTCCCCGTCCAGGGAGCGATGACCGCCGCACTGGCCGACGACGCACACGTCGACGAGCAGCGCGAGCGTTATGCCGAGCGTCGTCGGCTGCTCAAAGCAGCCGTGGAGGGTGCGGGCTTCCGGGTCGACCATTCCGAGGCGGGCCTGTATCTCTGGGCCACCCGGGACGAACCGTGCCGGGAGACCGTCGCCTGGCTCGCCGACCGCGGAATCCTCTGTGCTCCAGGCGATTTCTACGGTCCGGCGGGTGAGCGCCACGTTCGGATGGCGCTCACCGCCACCGATGAGCGGATCAGTGCGGCCGTCGCTCGTCTGACGGCCTGACACCGGCCCTGCTCAGCCGCGACCGCTCTTCTGTTGCAGGCGGTCGATCTCCTCGGACGCCTCGGCTTTCGTGAGGTCGGCCGAGAGGGTCTCGCCGGCCTCCCGTGCGAGGGTGTCGAGATAGCTCCGCTGCGCGCCGGTCATCGGCTCGTCGCCGGTCACCCAGTCGTCCGGGTCCTTCTCGGTGGAGTTTCCGGCGCCCGCGCCGAGGACGTCGTCGGTATCGTTCGTCGAACGATTGTTCGATGTGCTCATGTGCCCACCATACGTCGGGATGGGAGATCCGGCCAGTGAGCCAGGGCGTCAGTCGTTCTTGTGCAGCGCCTCGTTGAGGGCGATGCCGTCGCCCTTCCACGGCACGA
The DNA here is from genome assembly GCF_025143765.1 of Gordonia sp. p3-SID1431. Classification (NCBI taxonomy): domain Bacteria; kingdom Bacillati; phylum Actinomycetota; class Actinomycetes; order Mycobacteriales; family Gordoniaceae; genus Gordonia; species Gordonia sp. p3-SID1431. The sequence goes on along the minus strand of NZ_JAMBDT010000080.1, from coordinate 7,930 downwards.
CCTCGACCGCGCCGGTCAGGCTGTTGCGACGGAAGAGCAGATTGGACTGGCCGGACAGGTCGCGCGCCTTGATCTGCGTGCCGTCGGGTCCGGTGACCTTGGTGCCGGCGGTGACGTAGAGGCCGGCCTCGATGACGCAGTCGTCACCCAGCGGGATGCCGCAGCCGGAGTTCGCGCCGAGGAGGCAGCGCTTGCCCAGCGCGATGATCTCCTTGCCGCCGCCCGACAGGGTGCCCATCGTCGAGGCGCCGCCGCCGATGTCGGAGCCGTCGCCGACGACGACGCCCGCGGAGATGCGACCCTCCACCATCGACGACCCGAGGGTGCCGGCGTTGAAGTTGACGAAGCCCTCGTGCATCACGGTGGTGCCGGCCGCGAGATGCGCGCCGAGGCGGATGCGGTCGGCGTCGCCGATCCGTACGCCGCCGGGCACCACGTAGTCGACCATGCGCGGGAACTTGTCGATCGAGTAGACGGTGACCGGTCCGCGGGCGCGCAGCTTCGCCCGTACCGACTCGAAGTTGTCGACCGCACACGGGCCGTGATTGGTCCACACCACGTTGGTGAGCATCCCGAAGATGCCCTCGAGGTTGGCGCCGTGCGGGGTGATGAGGCGATGCGACAGCAGGTGGAGTCGGAGGTAGACGTCGTAGGCGTCGATGGGTGCGGCGGAGATGTCGGCGATGCCGGTGCGGACCGCGACGGTCTTGACCCCGCGGGCCTCGTCGACGCCCACCAGCTCACGGAGGTGGGCCGGTGTCGACTCGTCGTCGAGGATCACGGTCTCCGCGGTCTCGACCCCGTCGAGTTCGGGTTCGGGGAACCAGACGTCGAGGACGACGCCGGGAGTCGAACCCCCGTCGATCACGGTCGCGATGCCAGTTGCGTGTGCGCCAGTAGATGTCACGACAGGTGAGTCTAGGTGATCGACACCGGCGCCCCCGCCCCGCCACCGGTGCCCCGGCGTCATCCATTCGGCCCAAAGACCTGGTCACGCGCTGTGCGCCGCTGGTAGGGTCGCCAGCATGACCGGTCATCCCCAGCCATCTGTACCGCCCCGGCGCCGCCGACGCCGCTGGCCGTGGGTGGTGGGCGGGGTCGGCGTCGTGATCGTGGCGGCGCTGGCGGTCGGGGCCGTCGTCTTCCAGCCGTGGCTGATCTTCGTCGACACCGAGGTCGACGACGCGATCCCGGTCGCGGTCACCCCCACGACGTCGACGCCGGGGCAGCCGCCGCCCGCCGGGCCGGTGGTCGTCTCGCGCGGCAGCCTGATCAGCCATGAGCACTCGACATCCGGAACGGTCTCGATCATCGAACAGCCCGACGGCTCACGCGTGCTGGCGATCGAGGACCTGGACACGACCACCGGCCCTGATGTCCACGTGTGGCTGTCGCAAGGGGACGTGGTCGAGGGGTTCGCCGGGTGGCGAACGGCCGCGGACGTCCCGCACGTCGACCTCGGCATGATCAAGGGGAACAAGGGCAACCAGGTCTACGAGATCCCCGCCGACGTCGAGCTGGGCGACTATCCGTCGGTGTTCCTCTGGTGCGTGAAGTTCAGCGTCTCCTTCGGCGCCGCGGAGATGGGCTCACTACGGTGAGGGAGTGAGCACCGACCTCGACCTGACCGCCGACCCCGTCGAACTGACCGCCGCGCTCGTCGACATCGAGAGCGAGTCGCGCAACGAGTCGGCCATCGCCGACGCGGTCGAGGCCGCCCTGCGCGCGCAGACGAGCGGATTCGAGATCCTCCGCCATGGCAACCGTGTCCTCGCACGGACCGACCGGGGGCACGCCCAGCGGGTCATCCTCGCCGGGCACCTCGACACCGTGCCGGTCGCCGGCAACCTCCCGCACCGCCGCGAGATGGATTCGGAGGAGGGCGACGTCCTGCACGGATGCGGCACCGTCGACATGAAGTCCGGTGACGCGGTGTTCCTCCACCTCGCGGCGACGCTGCCGGAGCCGGCCTCGGACCTGACGCTGATCTTCTACGACTGCGAGGAGATCGCCGCGGAGTTCAACGGCCTGAACGACATCGAACGCGAACTCCCCGAGTGGCTCGCCGGTGACGTGGCGATCCTCGGCGAGCCGACCGCGGGGCTCATCGAAGCCGGATGCCAGGGGACGCTGCGGGTTCGGTTGTCGACGACGGGAACCCGAGCGCACTCGGCCCGATCGTGGATGGGCGACAACGCCATTCACAAGCTCGGCGGTGTCCTGACCACGCTGGCGGGGTATGAGGCCCGTCGGGTCGACATCGACGGCTGCGAGTACCGCGAGGGCCTGTCGGCGGTCGCGGTCGGCGGCGGGGTGGCCGGCAACGTGATCCCGGACGCCGCGCACGTCGACGTCAACTTCCGCTTCGCACCGGACCGTTCGATCGACCAGGCGCTCGACCACGTCCGCGAGGTGTTCGGCGCCGACCTGGCCGACGGCAGGATCGGGCTGGAGGTCACCGATTCCGCGGCCGGCGCCCTGCCCGGGCTGGGGCACCCGGCGGCCGCGGCGCTCGTGGCGGCCGCGGGCGGACGCTTCCGCGCGAAGTACGGCTGGACCGATGTGTCGCGGTTCTCGGCGCTGGGAATCCCCGCGGTGAACCTGGGCCCCGGCGATCCCAATCTCGCGCATCGCGTCGACGAACGGGTGCCGGTGGAGCAGATCCGCGCGGTGACCGACCTGCTGCGCACCTACCTTTCCTGACCTCGCAGGACCGGCGGAGTCGGACGGCGCTGCTAGCGTGACCGCCATGTCGACCACGCCCGAACCGGAACCCGTCGAAGACGGAACGAACCCCGACACCTGCTACGTCGGCCCGATCCGGATCCGGCGAGACCAGCGCGGCAAGACCACGGACCGCCGCCTGCTGGAATGGGTCGACCCGCGCGACGCCACGCGTCGTTCCGAACGGACCATGCGCGACTCCTGGCGGGTCCTGCGCATCCAGTCCGAGTTCGTCGCCGGGTTCGATGCGATGAGCGAGGTCGCCGAGGCCGTGACCGTCTTCGGCTCGGCGCGACTGCATCCGGAGTCGCCGGAATACGCGCTCGGTGTCCGCGTGGGCCGAGCGCTGGGCGAGGCCGGGTACGCGGTCATCACCGGTGGCGGACCCGGTGCGATGGAAGCCGCCAACCAGGGCGCACATCAGGCCGGGGCGCAGTCCATCGGACTCAACATCGAGCTGCCCTTCGAACAGGGCCTCAACCCGTGGGTCGATCTCGGCATGAACTTCCGCTACTTCTTCGTGCGCAAGACGATGTTCGTGAAGTACGCGCAGGCGTTCGTCTGTCTCCCCGGCGGGATGGGCACCCTCGACGAACTCTTCGAGGCGCTGACCCTCGTACAGACCAAGAAGGTGGTGCGGTTCCCGATCGTGCTGGTGGGCAGCGACTTCTGGGGCGGCCTGCTTGCCTGGATGCGCGACGTCCTGGCCGCGCGCGGGATGATCTCGCCCGAGGATCTGGACCTGCTCACCGTCGTCGACGACCCCGACGACGTGGTCGCCGCGATCGAGGCCGCGACACCCTGAGGGTCGATATGACCTTCCCGGCCGACGATGGCACGATTGCCCGGTGAGTGCTGTCTGCGTCTATTGCGCCTCCGGTCCCGTCGACCAGCCCTACCTCGATCTCGCCGCCGAAGTGGGTCGGACGCTCGCCGAACAGGGGCATGTGGTCGTCTCCGGCGGCGGGAACATCTCCATGATGGGCGCGCTGGTCAACGCCGCTCGCGAGGCCGGTGGCCACACGGTGGGCATCATCCCGCGCGCACTGATGAAGCACGAGGTCGCCGACCTCGGGTCGGGCGAACTCGTGGTCACCGAGACCATGCGCGAACGCAAACGCCTCATGGACGAGCGTGCCGACGGGTTCATCACCCTCCCGGGCGGGATCGGGACGCTCGAGGAGCTCTTCGAGACCTGGACCGGGGGCTACCTCGGGATGCACGACAAACCGGTCGTCCTGCTCGATCCTGTCGATTTCTACGCGCCGTTGCTCGACTGGCTGCGAGAGTTGTCGACAACCGGGTTCGTCGCCCGACGATCGCTCGACCGGCTGCTCATCACGCGGTCGGTCGCCGACGCGGTGGAGTTGGCGACGGCACGGGAAGGTCTTGCTACCGGCCGGTAAGGTAGCGCGTGAGTGCGCGGGGCACTCGAAACGCCAGCGGGAGAGCGGAGGGCAGATGTCCCAAGGGGTCGAGCAGCAGGACAGTCGGCAGCAGAGTGTGAAGAAGACCGTCGGTATCCCCGACATCCTTCGCGGCGTGGTGAAGATGGCGCCACATGCGACCGGGATGATCAAGCACGCGCCGGGACTCATCCGACGCCCACCGGAGGCCAAGCGGACCATCGGTTCGGTCTTCCAGAAGCACGCGGCCGAACACCCCGACCGGCCGTTCGTCCGGTTCGAGGGCCGCACGACCACCTACGGCGAGGCCAACCGCCGCGTGAACCGTTACGCCGCAGCACTTTCCGCCGACGGCGTCGGCAAGGGCGACGTGGTGGCGCTGCTCTCCAAGAACTGCACGACCGACCTGCTGCTGATGCTCGCCACCGTCAAACTCGGCGCGATCGCCGGGATGCTGAACTACAACCAGCGCGGCGAGGTGCTCGAGCACAGCGTCGGCCTCCTCGAGGCCAAGGTCCTCATCCACGATCCCGAGTGCGCGGAAGCCTTCGAGTCGATCCCGGAATCGGTCCTGCCCGAACACGTCTACGATTTCGACGCGTTCGACGCCGCGGCCGAGGGACTCTCGGAAGCCGATCCCGAGGTCACCGAGCAGCTGCCCGCGTCGACCAAGGCGTTCTACATCTTCACCTCCGGCACCACGGGGATGCCGAAGGCCAGCGTGATGAGCCACAACCGGTGGCTGGCGAGCCTGTCCGGCATCGGCGGTCTCGCGGTGCGGTTGCGCCACAGCGACACCATGTACGTGCCGCTGCCGCTCTACCACAACAACGCGCTGTCGGTGTCACTGTCCTCGGTCCTCGCCTCGGGTGCGTGCATCGCCATCGGACGCTCGTTCTCGGCGTCGAAGTTCTGGGACGACGTGATCCTCAACCGTGCGACGGCCTTCTGCTACATCGGCGAGCTCTGCCGCTATCTCCTCGCCCAGCCAGAGAAGCCCACGGATCGTCAGCATTCCGTGCACACCGTGGTCGGCAACGGTATGCGCCCGGACATCTGGGACGAGTTCCGCGAGCGTTTCGGGGTCGACCGCGTCGTCGAGTTCTACGGGGCCAGCGAACTCAACCTCGCATTCGTCAACGCGTTCAGCGTCGACAAGACCGCCGGCTTCTGCCCGCTCCCGTACAAGATCGTGGAATACGACGAGGAGGGAAACCCCAAGCGCGGCGACGACGGCCGGCTCGTGAAGGTCGGCCGGGGCGGCACGGGCCTGCTGCTCGCCCAGATCAGTGACCGGGTGCCCGTCGACGGCTACACCGACTCCGAGGAGACCGAGAAGAAGATCATCCGCGACGCCTTCAAGGACGGCGACTCCTACTTCAACTCCGGTGACCTCGTCCGCGATCAGGGCTTCGCGCACATCGCCTTCGTCGACCGGCTCGGCGACACCTTCCGCTGGAAGGGCGAGAACGTCGCCACCACCCAGGTCGAGGGGGCGGTCGACTCCTATCAGGCCGTCGCGCAGTCGGTGGCGTACGGCGTCGAGGTCCCCGGCACCGACGGTCGCGCCGGGATGATCGCGATCAAGCTGCGCGAGGGCGCCGACCTCGACCCGGGCGCATTCGCCCGCCATCTCTACGACGCGCTGCCGTCGTACGCGGTGCCGCTGTTCGTGCGGATCGTCGACGATTTCGAGCAGACCTCGACCTTCAAGAACCGCAAGGTCGAGCTGCGCAAGGAGGGGTACTCCGACGCCGAGGCCGAACGGCTCTACGTGTTGCTCGGCAAGGAGGAGGGCTACACCGAGTTCTACGACGACTACCCCGACGATGTCGCCGCCGCCAAGGTGCCCAAGGGGTGAGTTCCGGCCCGGAGACGTCGGCATCGGACACGCTGTGCGGGCGGCGGGTGCCGACCGACCGCGCGTTGGTGATGGCGATCGTCAACCGCACCCCTGATTCGTTCTACGACCGAGGAGCGAGCTTCGACGACGCCGCCGCCCAGGCGCACGTCGACCGGGTCGTCGCCGAGGGCGCCGACATCATCGACGTCGGTGGGGTCAAGGCCGGACCCGGACGCGAGGTCGACGCCGCGACCGAGGCCGCCCGGGTCGTCGGCATGATCGCCTGGATCCGCGACCGCCATCCGGACGTGCTGATCAGCGTCGACACCTGGCGCAGCGAGGTCGCCGACCAGGCCTGCGCCGCCGGCGCGGATCTCATCAACGACACCTGGGCGGGATTCGACCCCGACGTCGTCGACGTCGCCGCCGAACGCGGGGCCGGGATCGTCTGCTCGCACACGGGTGGCGCGCGGGTGCGGACCCGGCCGCACCGCGTCGCATACGGGGATTCGGTCGACGCGGTGGTGGCCGACGTGATCCGGGAGGTGACCTCCGCGGCCGACCGGGCGCTCGCTGCCGGGGTGCGTCGAGACTCGATCGTTATCGATCCGACGCACGATTTCGGCAAGAACACTCACCACGGGCTGGCTCTGTTACGTGGTGTGAAAGATCTTGTTAACACGGGCTGGCCGGTCCTGATGGCGCTGAGCAACAAGGATTTCGTAGGGGAGACTCTGGGTACAGACCTAACGCACCGATTGGAAGGGACTCTGGCCGCGACAAGTCTGGCCGCCGCCCAAGGCGCCCGGATCTTCCGCGTCCACGAAGTCGCTGCCACTCGTCGCGTGGTCGACATGGTCGCTGCCATCGCGGGAGCGAAACCACCCGCCCGAACAGTCAGGGGACTCGCATGACCAAGCAGCAGAAGCGACGTAAGCCCAGCACCGTCAGCCGGGACAAGGCCGCCATGTGGCCGACGGTCGCCCAGACCCCGGGGACCGAGCAGCGCTGGTCGGCAACCCACACCTGGGAGCAGCCGGACTGGACGATCGACGACCTCGTCGACGCGAAGAACGGCCGGACCATCTCGGTGGTGCTGCCCGCGCTGAACGAGGAAGAGACCGTCGCCGACGTCATCGCCACGATCATGCCGCTGTACGGCACCGTGGTCGACGAGATCATCGTCCTGGACTCCGGTTCCACCGATGCCACCGCCGAGCGCGCGCTCGCCGCCGGTGCGCAGGTGATCTCCCGCGAGGAGGCGGTACCCGAGCTGGACCCGGTCAAGGGCAAGGGCGAGGTGCTGTGGCGTTCGGTCGCCGTGGCGACCGGCGACATCATCGCATTCGTCGACTCCGATCTCATCGACCCGGACCCGATGTTCGTGCCCAAGATGCTCGGTCCGCTCCTGCTGAACCCCGAGATCCAGCTGGTCAAGGGCTACTACCGGCGCCCGCTGCGCACGGGCGGTACGCACGACGCGAACGGTGGCGGACGCGTGACCGAGCTCGTGGCACGCCCCCTCCTGGCATCCCAGAAGCCGGATCTCACCGCGGTCCTCCAGCCACTCGGCGGCGAGTACGCCGGCACCCGCGAGTTGCTCTCGTCGGTTCCGTTCGCGCCGGGCTACGGGGTCGAGATCGGCCTTCTCATCGACACCTATGACCGGTACGGCCTGGCCGGGATCGGTCAGGTCAACCTCGGGGTCCGAACCCATCGCAACCGCCCGCTGGTGGAATTGGGGGTCATGAGCCGCCAGATCGTCGGAACCCTGATGCGCCGCTGCGGCATCGAGGACTCGGGCGTCGGGCTCACCCAGTTCACCGCCGAACCCGACGGCTCCTTCACGCCGCACACCACCGAGGTCTATCTCGAGGATCGTCCGCCGATGAACACCGTGCGCGCCCTGGCCCCCAAGGCCGAGGAGATGGCCTCCTAGCCGGCTCCGGACCTGATG
>NZ_JAMBDT010000008.1:0-81640 GCF_025143765.1 Gordonia sp. p3-SID1431 | reverse complement strand
GAACCGGTCCAGGTTCATCACCTTGTCCCAGGCCGCGACGAAGTCGTTCACGAACTTCTCCACCGCGTCGTCGGCCGCGTAGACCTCGGCCAGTGCGCGCAGCTGTGAGTTCGACGTGAACGCCAGATCGGCGCGAGTGCCGGTCCAGGTCTGCTCGCCGGTGGCGCGATCGCGCCCGACGTACAGGTTCTCGTCTTCCGACGCCGACCAGGCCGTCGACATGTCCAGCAGATTCACGAAGAAGTCGTTCGTGAGGACGCCGGGACGGTCGGTCAGGACGCCGGCCGCCGAGCCGCCGAAGTTGTTGCCCAGCACCCGGAGGCCACCCACCAGCACCGTCATCTCGGGGGCGCTGAGGGTCAACAGCGATGCCTTGTCGACGAGGGTGAACTCGGCCGGAAGGCCACTGGTCTTGCCGACGTAGTTGCGGAACCCGTCGGCGGTGGGCTCGAGATGTGCCATCGAATCGGCGTCCGTCTCGTCCTGGGAGGCGTCGGTACGTCCAGGGGTGAACGGTACCGTGATCTCGACTCCGGCATCCCGCGCCGCCTTCTCGACTGCTGCCGTGCCGCCGAGGACCACGAGGTCGGCGAAGGAGACCTTCGCGCCGGCCTCGCCGGTGAACGCACCCTGGATGCCTTCGAGGGTGCGGATCACGGTGGCCAACTCGTCGGGCTCGTTGACCTCCCAGGATGCCTGCGGCTGCAGGCGGATCCGGCCGCCATTGGCGCCGCCGCGCTTGTCGCTGCCACGGAAGTTCGACGCCGCCGCCCACGCGGTCTTCACGAGTTGCGCCACAGTCAGTCCCGAGTCGAGGAGCGTCGCCTTCAAGGCTGCCACGTCGGCATCGGTGACGAGTGGGCCCTCGTGCGCCGGGACATTGTCCTGCCACAGGTACGTCTCGGTCGGAACAAGCGGACCCCGATACCGGACGGCGGGTCCCATGTCGCGGTGCAGGAGCTTGAACCAGGCCTTGGCGAACTCGTGCGCCAGTTCCTCGGGGTGATCGAGCCACCGCCGGGTGATCTTCTCGAAACCGGGGTCGTAGCGCATCGCGAGGTCGGTGGTCAGCATCGACGGGTGGGTCTTCTCGTCGCCGAATGCCGTGGGGACGGTACCGGTCCCGGCGCCGTCCTTCGGACGCCACTGGTTGGCTCCGGCCGGACTCTTGTAGAGCTCCCACTCGTAGCCGTAGAGAGTCTCGAGGAAAGCGTTGTCCCAGCGGGTCGGGGTCGGATTCCAGATCACCTCGAGGCCGCTGGTGATCGTGTCCGCGCCCTTGCCGGAGCCGTGCGAGCTGGTCCAGCCGAGACCGGCGTCCTCGACGGCGGCGGCCTCGGGCGCGGGACCCACCAGGCCGGCGTCACCGGCGCCGTGGGTCTTGCCGAAGGTGTGGCCCCCGACGATCAGAGCCGCGGTCTCGACGTCGTTCATCGCCATCCGCGCGAACGTCTCGCGGATGTCGACCGCGGACGCGAGGATGTCCGGATTGCCGTTCGGTCCTTCCGGATTCACATAGATGAGCCCCATTTGCACTGCCGCAAGCGGTGTCTCGAGTTCGCGGTCGCCCGAGTACCGCTGATCGGCCAGCCACTCGAGTTCGGGGCCCCAGTACACCTCGTCGGGCTCCCACTCGTCCACGCGCCCGAAGGCGAAGCCGGCGGTGGTGAACCCCATCGACTCCAGGGCAACGTTCCCGGCGAAGACCAGGAGGTCGGCCCAGGACAATGCCGTGCCGTACTTCTTCTTGATCGGCCACAGGAGGCGGCGCGCCTTGTCCAGGTTGGCGTTGTCCGGCCAGCTGTTGAGCGGGGCGAATCGCTGCATCCCGGCTCCGGCACCACCGCGTCCGTCCTGCACCCGGTAGGTACCCGCGGCATGCCAGGACATGCGGACGAACAGGCCTCCGTAATGGCCGAAGTCGGCGGGCCACCAGTCCTGCGAATCGGTCATCAGGGCGGTCAGGTCGGCGCGTAACGCCTCGACGTCGAGATCCGCGAGGGCCGAGTCGTAGTCGAAGTCGGCGTCCATCGGATTCGCGACGTCCGGATTGTGCTGAAGCACCTTGAGATTCAGCTGGTTCGGCCACCAGTCGCGGTTGCCGCCGCCCTGGGTGGGCGGCGTGAGCCGACCGTGCGCGACCGGGCAACCGCCCGCGGCGGGCTCGGTGTTCGCCTCGGCAATGGGGGGATGCTCCTTCGCGTCGCGGACGGGCTCGTGGTCTTGCTGCGCCATGCGGGGTTTCCTTTCGGGCACGGTGAGAACTGCGATCGCCGGGTCGGTGATCGCAGGGGAGGGAGGCGTCGTGGTCGGGGGTCTATCGGTCGGGGCCGGCGCCCGGAGCCTGTCGGTTGGGTTCGGGGATGCAGTCGGGGCAATGACCCCAATAGATGACCTCGGCTTCGTCGATGACGAAACCCCGGTCGTCGGACGGGGTCAGGCACGGGGCCTCGCCGACTGCGCAGTCGACGTCCCCGATGGATCCGCATGTACGGCATATCACGTGGTGATGGTTGTCCCCGACGCGTGACTCATATCGAGACACGTGGCCGGACGGCTGGATGCGTCGCACGAGGCCGGCCGAAGTCAGTACGCCCAGAACGTCGTACACGGTTTGTTGCGAGACCGCCGGCAGCCGATCGCGAGCGGTTCGGAGGACCTCGTCGGTGTCCGCATGAGGATGTGCTCGGACGGCTTGCATGACCGCGATGCGCGGACGGGTCACCCGCAGTCCGGCGGCGCGCAGGTGCCGGGCGCAGTCCTCGTCGGTGAGCATGGTGACCATCGTGCAGTTTTATCTGGAATGATTCAAGTTAAGAAGCCGAAGTGAGGTGGCCGTCACGGGCGCCGTCGTAGTATCTGCTCATGCGGACAGCGACGCCGACCACCGCTCGGGCGGCCCTATGACCCCGTACGACGAGATCGTCGACGAGCTGTACGGTCTGGCGCCGGCGGCGTTCGTGACACGCCGGAACGAACTCGCTCGGGAGATCAAAGCGAACGGCGACCGTGACCTGGCGGGGCGGATCGCGAAGTTGCGGCGGCCCACGCAAGCTGCGTGGGCCATCAATCAGTGGGTTCGCGCGCACCCGGACGACAGCGCCCTCATCGCTGGGTTGGCGTCGGATTTGACTGCGGCCCAGCGCCGCTCGGCTGTCGACAAGATGAAGACGTTGTCGCGACGCCGTCAGGATCTGATCAACGATTCGGTGACCGCGGTCGCCGCCACGGCCGCAGATATGCGAGTGACGCTGGGAGACAGTACCATTCGCGAGGTCACGCAGACATTGCGAGCCGCGGTGGCCGACCCGGAAGTGCTCGAGCAGGTGTTGCGGGGAAACCTCACCGCATCCGCCGAATACAGCGGCTTCGGGCCCGCCGGCGTGTTCGTCGTCCCGGAGCCGTTGCAGGAACCAGTCGCGGACGAGTCCGAGGCAAGCGGCGCGGACGCAGACGGTGCCGACGAAGAGGGTGCCGACGGGGATGACGCCGACGACTCGGACCACACAGCGTCTGACGAAGCGGAGCGTCGTCGACGAGACCTCGAAGCCCGACTGGCCGAGGCCGAGACAGGGGAGCGAACGGCCCGATCCGACCTCGACGCCGCCTCCCGAACTGTGGACGGGGCTTCGTCGGAGGTCGACGAGATCGTCGGGCGGGCTCAGGAGTTGCGGGCCGAGCTGGCTCGTTGCGAAGAATCGCTGCGGTTCGCGCGGCAACGAGTCTCGACTGCGGAACAGGGCCGGGCCGAGGCGCGGATCGCGCTCCGTGAAGCCGTCGCGGCCACCAATGAGATCCGCTCGGCGCTCGCCGAGCTGTGAGCCGACGAAGGGGTCGAACCCGAAGTCTCCACCATGGTTGCCCGTCGCCCACGGTCAGCGTGTCAAGTGAAAACGCAGCAGCTCGGTGGTGCCGTTCAGCGCGCGGCCCCAATAGCCGCCCCGGCCGTCGGCTCGGAGCTCGTCACGCACGAATCCCACGGCGGTTCCCGAGTAGTCGACGACGATGACCGGTGCACCGTCCTGCACGGAACGCCCGGGGTACACCGCGCCGGGGAAGGCCCACCCGATCGCGGTGTTGTTGACGACTCGGGAACCAGTGAAGTTCTTGCCGAACCACACCGTGTCGGCGATCGGGGCGTTGGTGACGTCGCCGTGGTAATACCCGGACGGCATCGGCGGTGCGGCCTGGGCGGTCCCGGGTGCGGCCAGTGTCACGGCGCCCGCGAGGGCGACCGCGGCTGCCGCGACGGCTCCCCGGCGGAGGTGGGAGGTGGGTGAGGTGTCCATCTACCCATTGAACGCCTCCGCCGGCTCGCCGGCTCGTGGTTCGTCGGCGCCGTCCTCGCGGCACCGAGGATCGGTGGCCGACGAGGATCAGTGGCCGACGAGTCGGAGTGAGTCGTCGCGGCGGAGCACGAAGAAGTACGGCTTCGGCGAACCCTTCAGGTCCATGGCACCCAGGACGGCATCATCGGAGATCCGGTGGAAGACGTCGTTGATCGGCAGCTGGTCGTACGACATGGTCGCGGTGTCCGTGCCGCGGTACCGAGTGGTGCGCAGCCGGGCCCGTGCTCGTCGGGTCTGACTGAGAAGGCGGGTCGCGGCGATCGGCGTCCCCAACGACAACGACTTGACCCCGGGTGCCTTCTCGGCGATCCCCAAACCGCCGAAAGCGATCGCCGGGTTCATGGCCCACAGCGCCGAACCGTCGCGGGTCGGGAAGAGCAGGGGGTGGACGGTCTCGGCGTCGACGAATTGCTTGCCCCACCAGCCGCTGGCCGCGAGGAAGCCGTCCAACGGGTGGTCGGTGGGCAGCTCGGCGCCACGCCAGGTGCCGATCATGAAGTCCGGTTCGACCGCGGGGGCGGAGTCGAACAGGTCGAGGGCCTCGGCGGTCGTCGTCGGCGTGGTGGTCAGGATCTCGCGCACATGCATGTCGACGATCGTACGTGTAAAGACACAAGATCTTAAGAATGTCGCAACGGATCGCGGAGCCACGCCCCGGGGTGTGCGGCCCGTCCGGAATAGCCTGCACGCACGCCGGGTTGCCGCAGGCATGAACCAACCCGCGTATGACCCTCGTGATCTTCTCGCCGAAGGCGGAGTCGGCGTCCTCGCCACGATCAAGTCCTCGGGACTACCACAGCTGTCCCCGGTGACCCCCTTCTACGACCGCGACGCCGGGACCATCTACGTCTCGATGACCGACGGCCGGGCCAAGACCGCCAACCTCCGACGCGATCCGCGCGCCGCGTTGGAGATCACCGGGCCCGATCGCTACACGTGGGCGACCGCCGAGGGCACTGTGACGTTGATCGGCCCGGGCACCGAACCGGACGGGCCCGAGGTCGAGGCGCTCGTCGACTACTACCGCAAGGCGGCAGGCGAACACCCGGACTGGGACGATTACCGCAGGGTCATGGTCGCCGATCGCCGCGTCCTGATGGTCATGTCCGTGGACCGGGTGTACGGCGAACGTCTGCGCTGATTTTCACGATCGAGGACCCGGGTTGTCCTCGTCGTGTCGCACAGTGGACGCATGACAACCGACTTTCAACTGACCTTCGACTGTGGTGACCCGGCTGCGCTGTCCGCATTCTGGGCCGAGGTGCTCGGTTACCGGCTCCAGGAACCGCCTACCGGATTCGACAGCTGGGAGGCGGCGCTCGACGCATTCGGGGTGCCTCCGGAGCGTCGGAACGACGCCTCGGCCGTGATCGACCCGGAGGAGCGCAGGCCACGGTTGTTCTTCCAACGCGTACCCGAGGGCAAGACGGCGAAGAACCGGGTGCACCTCGACGTCCGTGCTGCCCCTGGTCTGAGTGGCGACGACCGGATGCGCGCCCTCGAGGCCGAAGCCGACCGGCTCGTCGGACTCGGTGCGACCCGGGGCGAACGACACGACCCCGCACCTCCGCTCGGCGAGGGGCACATCGTGATGCGCGACCCCGAGGGCAACGAGTTCTGTCTGGACTAGGGATTTCGTAGCAACAATGCGCGCTATGTGCGCTCTGTTGCCACGAATTCCGATGTCAGACAGATATTTCCGGCTCTACCCAGGGTCCCGTCCAGGTCGGGCTGCTCGAAAGTGACCTCGGCGAAGCGTCCCTGAACCGAGAGCGTCGCGATGGTGTTGCCGAACAGCGGGCCCAGGGTGTTTCGCCAGGCGACGGGCAGTTCGGGCGAGCCACCACGACGCGCCCAGCGCCGGACGACCGCGGCGAGCCGATTCGACCACCCCAGCCGGAAAACCGCCTTGATGTACGGCGGGATCGCGTTGTGCACCGGCGAACACACGAGCTGGTGGACGTCGGCGCTCGTCGTGTCCGGGAAAACCGCACGCGCGGCATAGCTGTGGTGGACGTCGCCGGACAGCACGCTGACCGTCGCGGGCCCGGGGTCGCGCGCCGCAACCTGTCGGATCATCTCGCTGAGCCGGACGAAGGAATCGAAGAAGGCCGGCCAGTGCTCGAGGTCGGCCCCCTGCCGGATCTTCTCGGCCAGCTGTCCACGACGGCCCGGCCGCCGGGCGCCGATCTCGTTCACAGTCTCCGCATCACCGATGACCGGCGGGAGCAACCACGGCAGTGATGAACCCAGGACCAGGTGGTCGAGTCGCTCGATGTCGTCGTCGACCTGGCTCTCAACCCAATCGAATTCGTTGTCGCTCAGCATCTTTCGCGTTCCGTCGGACAGGATGCGACCGTTGCGGGAGTCGATCATGACCAGCCTGGTGTTGCCCAGGTTCCACCGGAAACTGAACCGGACACCCTTGGTTCCGTCGGTTTCCCGGTCGGCACGATCCGCGACCTCGATCAGGTGGGGCCAGCAGTCACCGTCGATCTCGCGGACGCGGCGGTAGTCCTCGGACTCGGCGAGTTCGGCGGGGGAGAGGTTGCCGAGGTGCTGATACACCCAGTACGACGCGAGGCCGGCGCGGATCCGGTCCTGCCACCACGGCTTCTCACTCATCTGCCGACGCCAGGTGTCCGAGGTGTTCCAGTCATCACGGATGTCGTGATCGTCGAAGATCATGGCCGTCGGCACCGTAGAGAGGATCCATCGGATCTCGGGGTCTCCCCAGGTGTGCCGATACAGTCCCTCGTACTCCTCGAAGTCGACGACCTCGTCGGACGGTCCGGCGGTCGAGGCCCGGCTCGACTCCAGCGACTCCTTCACCTGCGGGGTCAGCTCGTCCGCGTACACCTGGTCGCCGAGCAGAATGAGGGTGTCCGGCCACTCCTCCACCGGGAGGTGGCGCATTCGGACCGCGTAGCAGTCCAATGCGTCGAGTCCGAGCTTCTCGTCGAGCTTGGGGTCCTCGGCCCGCGGATACCGGCAGGACCCGAAGACGAACCGGTGCCGGTCCGCGGTGTCCGGTCCCCGGGTCCGGATCACGCTGGGCGGGAACTCGGTGTCCGGGAGGGGCCACTCGAGGGCGCCGTTGACGCGGACCTGATACTCGGAGACCGTGTCGGGCACCAGGCCGCTGACCTCGACCAGCGCGTAGTGGTGACCGGACACCTCGAACGTCCGGGTCGCACAGCCGAGGACTTCGACCTCGCCGGGTTCGTCGGTCTGCACCCAGATCAGCGCGGAGGTTTCGTCGACGTGCCGGAGGATCGGACCCAGAACCAAAGCCATTCGATCAGAGTAGGCCGTGGCGCAGCGTCGCGCGGCCACGTCGATCGTGAGCGATGAGTTCGCCGGGTCGTGCCGGTCTGCACTCCTGTCGCCCTCACCATAGCGGTGACGTCTCGCGCCGGGACACCGGTGCACCGGAGTATCGATGGAGGAGCAACCAATGGTGATCGTTGCCGGCAGTCTGCGAGTGGACCCGGACCAGCGCGCGGCGTACATCGCCGGCTGCGACGAGGTGGTCGGTGCCGCCCGTCGGGCACCGGGGTGTCTCGATTTCGCAATCTCCGCGGACTCGATGGACCCCGGCCGGATCAACATCTTCGAGCGCTGGGACTCGCAGTCGGCGGTCGAGGCTTTCCGTGGCGACGGGGTCGGCGAGGACCAGTCACGGGCGATCCGGTCGGCGTTCGTTGCCGAGTACGACGTCGCCGACGTGCGGATACTGGCGGGCCCTCCGGATTGATGAGCACACAACCCGCGGCGACATCGAGCGTCGTAGGCTGTGTGCGCACTTCCAGAGGGGATCATGACCGGAATGTCCGACATCCAACAGACTCTCGCCGACGTCCTCGGCGAGCTCCGCAGTCTCGACGACCCGCGGATCCGAGCGGTCAACGAGAAACACGGCGACGACCACGGGGTCAATCTCACGAAGCTCAGGGCGATCGCGAAACGACTGCGAACGCAGCCCGAACTTTCCGCAGAGCTGTGGGCGACGGGCGACACCGCGCCGCGTCTGCTCGCACTGTTGATCTGTCGCCCGCGGGCGTTCGACCCCGCGCAGCTCGACACGATGATCCGCGAGGTCGACCGGCCGAAGGTCCACGATTGGCTCGTCAACTACGTCGTCAAGAAGAGTCCGCATGCCGAGGAGTTGCGGAGGTCGTGGATGGCCGACGCCGAGCCCGGTGTCGCCGCGGCGGGATGGGCCCTGACCGCTGATCGAGTGGTCAAGAAGCCCGGTGACCTCGACACGGCCGGGTTGCTCGACACCATCGAGTCCGACATGGGGAACGCACCGCCACGCCTGCAGTGGGCGATGAACACATGCCTGGCGACCATCGGCATCGAGAATCCCGACTTCCGTTCCCGTGCAATCGACATCGGTCAGCGGTTGCGAGTGCTGGAGGATTACCCGACCTCCCCGGGCTGTACTTCGCCGTATGCGCCGGTCTGGATCGCCGAGATGGTACGGCGTCGATCGTCGTGACCTGAGCGGCAGCTCGTTGCCCCGTCGCTCAGGCGTCGGATCCCGACACTCCCGGGGATCCTCTGCTGCTCAGTCATTGTGGCGGCTGTGGGAAACCGGCATGACGACCGTGGTGAGGTCGCCGCCGTCTGCGGACCGAATCGTCATCGGGAGGTCCCGATTGCGGACGTCGATCATCATCTCGGCCCCGATCGACACATGGACCGCGGGGTAGAGCGTCGAGACCTCGAACCACAGTGCGATCGGGGGGCCGCAGGTCTCGGCTGGCACGACGGCGAGTTGTGCCGACGAGGCGTCGCTCAGTGTGAGCGCCGCCGACGTGAAGTCCAGGTGCACCCGGTCGGTTGCACAGCGCTCCAACGATTGCAACACAGCGGTTTTCGCGACACTCGCACGCATGGTCACCGTGGGCAGGGCTTCGATCATCACCTGGTGCGCGGGAAACGGCCCGTCGAGTAGGCGGCACCATAGATCGTCCCGACCGTCGAGCCGGAATCGAACTGCGCCGGCCACGGCGTCGATGACGACGACGCCGCCCCGTGCCAGGTCGGACAGACCATCACGGAGGTCGGCCGCACACAGCGTTCTCGACTCCGCGGCGATCGACATCTTGATCGTCCTGGCCTCGCGCCGAATCCGATCGGCATCGGCTGCGACGGTCCGCACGTGCTCGTCGATCAGTCCGCCGGCGGTACCCGGCTCGGCGGCGAGGACCGTGCGGATGTCGGCGAGCGACATCCCGATCTCGCGGAGTCGCCGGAGTGCGATCGCGTGCCGCTCCTGCGACGCGCTGTACTGGCGATATCCGGTCGACGCGTCGACGGCGGCCGGGGTGGGCAACCCCGAGTCGTCGTAGAACCGCAGCGCGGACGCGGTCAAACCGGTGCGTTGCGCGAACGCGCCGATCGGGACGAGTTCGCTGACTTCGGGAACGGAGGGCATATCGCAGATCATCCGGCTTCGACCAACCTGAAGGTCAAGAGGAAGCGAGTCGGCGTCCGAATCGGGTCAGATGAGACCGAGTGCGAGCATCGCGTCGGCCACGCGAGTGAACGCCGCGATATTGGCACCGGTCGCGTAGTTGCCCGGCGCCCCGTATTCGTCTGCCGTGTGCAGGCAGTGGTCATGGATGGCCGTCATGATCTCCGACAATCGGTCCTCGGTGTGCGCGAACGTCCACGAATCCCGAGAAGCGTTCTGCTGCATCTCGAGTGCGCTCGTGGCGACGCCGCCCGCGTTCGCGGCCTTGCCCGGGGCGAAGCCGACGCCGGCGTCGGCGAAGATGCGCACCGCCTCGGGGGTGCTGGGCATGTTCGCGCCCTCGGCGACGATGCGACATCCGTTCTTCGCCAGTTGAGTGGCGTCGACCCCGTTCAGTTCGTTCTGCGTCGCGCAGGGGATGGCGATGTCGGTGGGCACACTCCACATCGATCCGGTGTCGACGTGACGGGCGGACCCGCGGCGGGCGTCGGCGTAATCCGAGATACGGCCGCGCCGAACGCTTTTGATCTCCTTGAGCAGTTCGAGGTCGATACCGGCATCATCGACGACGTAGCCCCCGGAGTCCGAGCACGCGATCACGCGACCGCCGAGTTGTTGCACCTTCTCGATGGCGTAGATCGCCACATTGCCCGAGCCCGAGACCACCACGGTCTTGCCGTCGAGGTCGTCGCCGGCCGCGGCGAGCATCTCGCGGACGAAGAACACCACGCCGTACCCGGTCGCCTCGGTGCGGACCTGCGACCCACCCCAGGCGAGTCCCTTGCCGGTGAGCACGCCGGACTCGTAACGGTTGGTGATGCGCTTGTACTGGCCGAAGAGATAACCGATCTCCCGACCGCCGACGCCGGTGTCACCCGCGGGCACATCGGTGTACTCGCCGATGTGACGGTAGAGCTCGGTCATGAACGACTGGCAGAACCGCATGATCTCCGCGTCGGAGCGTCCCTTGGGATCGAAGTCGGCGCCGCCTTTTCCGCCGCCGATCGGGAGCCCGGTCAGTGCGTTCTTGAAGATCTGCTCGAACCCGAGGAACTTGACGACGCCCAGGTAGACGCTCGGGTGGAATCGAAGGCCGCCCTTGTAGGGACCGAGTGCGGAATTGAACTCGACCCGGAACCCGCGGTTGATCTGCACCTGTCCCTGGTCGTCGACCCACGGCACTCGGAAGATGATCTGGCGCTCGGGCTCCGTCAGTCTCTTGATGATCCCGGCGTCCGCGTAGTGGGGATGTTTCGCCAAGACCGGACCCAGACTGTCGAAGACCTCCCGGACGGCCTGGTGGAACTCGGCCTCCCCAGGGTTCCGCGCAACAACCTGCGCGTACAGATCGCTGATCTTCTCGTCGAGCACGATGGCGACCACTTCCTTCTCCGTAGGTGTGGGACGGCGACGTGCCCAGGTGAGCACGCCGCCACCCGCACCCTATCGAGTGACAGGAATTCGACCGCAGACCGGTCCGTCGGACGACGACCGCGGTGTGTCCGCGGTGAGGTGGTCGGACCCGCTCACCTGCGGAGCAGTCCGGTCGGGCACCGCGATGCGCGGATCACGCGCGGGCCAGAACAGGTCGTCGCACCTGGAGCGACGGATGTCGGGTCACGATCTCATGCCTGGACGTCGGATCGGCACCAGTGGTGAGCGTCAGGATCCAAGGCACCGACTCGGTGTCGTCGGACACCCACGGATCCAGTTCGAGGTGGGCCAGGATGTCGCGTGACAGGCTCTCGAGTCTCGCGACGGTCAGTCGTCCGGACGAGTCCGCGAAACCGAAGCACACATCCCGCCCCTCGGGTATTCCGAACACGTCCACGTCGTTCTCGCGGTGCCATTGCCGTCGGAGGAGCAACGACTCCGACTCCTCGACGACAACCGAACACCTGGCGGGGTGGGAAAAGGCGTCGTGCGCGCGAGTCGACGCTTGCTCGACGAATTCTCTGACCCGACCGGGGGAGCCACACACGCGTATTCGGCACTCCATCACAACCGCATTCACGGCCACTCTTCCTTTCGCTGCTACCGGCCATCTGCGACCGGTGCCATGGACTCTAGCCCAGAAAAAAATAAAAGCCAGTCCGGCGCATTTCGCAGGCCCACAGTAAATGAAACGTACTGTGTGACAACGTATGAAGTCGGCAAGTCGGCATCAGATCGGACGGGCTGGACTTCTGCCATTTCTGGGCTATGGTCACGAAGGAGAGCGGGAGCGAACCGTTGTAGACCACGACCGATTCGAGGATAAATGGCGGAAAAGAATTCGAGCTCGAAAAAGCGGCGGCAAGAACTCAAGGAACGTCGTGAGCGAAAACGGGCACTCGAGGATGTCTCGTTGATTCGGAAGAGGAAAAGCGCGCGTTGACGCCGACGCTCGCGTCAGCCCGCGCTTTTCAGTGCCCGGGCGATCGTGGGCCAGGCTCGGTGCAGATCCTGGTTCCAGTAGCCCCACGAGTGGAGACCGGCACGGAAGTCGTAGGTGATGTCGACCCCGGCTCGGTCTGCGCGACGCTTGAAGCTCTCGGTGCATCGGGCGACGATGCCCTCGAGCACGCCTCCGACGGGTGAGGCCAGCCCGGCCAGCCCTAGGGCCGGGTCGGACAGACCGTTGCCGACCGCTACATACACGGGCTTACCGCGTAGCGCGGACACGTGACCGGCGGGATTGTGGGCATCCCAGTTGTCGTGATCGAGCGGGCCCCACATGTTCTCCGGGTTCCCGCCTCTCGTCGTGACCGATGTGGCGGTCGCCTGCCGGAACTCCGGCGACCCTTGATCGAGGCACCCGCTGAAGGCGACCACACCCCGGTAGAGATCTGGGTTGCGGACCGCGATGGACATCGCGCCCAGCGCCCCCATCGACAGCCCGCCGATCACGTTCCGTCCGTTGCCCCGGAAGCGTCCGTCGACCAGCGGAGGGAGTTCCTCGGTCAGGAAGGTCTCCCACATGTTCCGACCCAGGACGGGATCGATTCGGCGCCAGTCGGTGTAGTACGAGCCCGTACCCCCGATGGGCAGAACCACGTTGACCTTCTTGTCGGCGACGAAGCGCGCGATGTCGGTCTGAAAGGTCCACCCGCTCTGCGTGTAGCTGGTGTAGACCCCACCGTCGATCCCGTCGAGGAGGTACACGGTCGGCCGTGGGCCGGTCCGCTCGCGGGGGGCGAGCACGCTCACTCGAACGGGCCGCTTCATGGCGGCGGAATACACGGTCATCGTCGTGCGTGTCGCCGTCTCCGAGGACACCGCAAGGATCCGCGCCGAGTCGCCGAGCCTCGGCGGGGTCGCTCCCGCCGGCTGCCCCGTCGAGACGCTCGCGACGACCGCGATCAGAAATGCACAACCGAGCCCTGCGGCTCGCTGCCAGCGTGACACTCTTCGTTCCCCCTCGGACACTGCCGTCACGACCGGCGACCCACCCCCAGGTCGACGTCCGGCATTCGCCGCGTGTCGGTCGATCACGGGTCCGGACACGGACCGCGGACCCATTAGAGCAGGTCTGGGGCCGCCGTGTGACCGAAGCGCGCCGACGACCGAGGTTTTGCGTACAGGGACCCGGGTACCCGAATGATCCCGGGCTGTGGACAGTCGGGATTCACACGACAGAGGAAGGTAGGTGCTCTGGTGGGCACATATGTCACCGCGAATCCGACCACCGGTACGACCGATCGGGAATTTCCCGGACTGAAGGACGACGAGGTGGCCGGCGTGGCCGAACGGTCACTCGCGGCATACCAGGAGTGGCGAGCGACCGAGGCATCCGAACGGGCCGCAATTCTCTCCCGGACCGCTGACGAGTACGAGAGGCGAGCCGATGAGCTCGCGGCCGTCATCACGACCGAGATGGGCAAACCCGCCAAGGAGGCGGCGGGAGAGGTTCAGCTGGCCGCGGACATCTATCGCTGGTATGCCGAGCACGGACCGGATCTGCTCGAGACCGAGGTCCTCGACCCGCAGGGCGCGGACGCGTCGATCGTGCAGGTCGCGCCGATCGGACCACTGGTGGGCGTGATGCCGTGGAACTACCCCTACTACCAGGTCGCACGTTTCGTCGCGCCGAACCTGTTGGCCGGCAACACCGTCATTCTCAAGCATGCGTCGATCTGCGCGGCCTCGTCGGCGTTGATGGCAGAGATCCTGCACGACGCGGGTGTCCCTGCCGACGCGTACATCAACGCGTATGCAAGCAGTGATCAGATCGCAGACCTGCTCGCGCACAACGCGATACGCGGCGTATCGCTCACCGGCAGTGAGAAAGCGGGTGCAGCCGTGGCAAAGGTTGCGGCGGAGAACCTGAAGAAGTCCGTGCTCGAGCTCGGCGGTTCGGACCCGTTCATCCTGCTCGACTCCGCCGACATGGAACGCACGACGAAGATCGCGGCGGGCGCACGGCTGTCGAACGCGGGCCAGGCGTGCAATTCGCCGAAACGGTTCATCGTTCTCGACGAGTTGTACGACGACTTCGTCGACGGTGTGGTCAAGCAGTTCGAGTCGACGGTGGTCGGTGATCCATCCGACGATTCCACTCAGATGGGTCCGCTGTCGTCCCTGTCGGCGCGCGACACGGTGGCCGAACAGGTCGAGACCGCGGTGAAACAGGGCGCCACCCTGCGGACGGGTGGAAAGCCGCTGGAGCGCGACGGAGCCTTCTTCGAACCCACTGTGCTGACGGACATCACCCCGGACATGGACGCCTACTCCGAGGAGATCTTCGGGCCGGTCGCGATGGTCTACAAGGTGTCCTCTCCGGAGGACGCCGTGGCGCTCGCCAACGATGTCGAGTTCGGATTGAGCGGATCGGTGTGGAGCGGTGACATCGGCAAGGCCGAGGAGGTCGCCGATCAGCTGGAGGTCGGCATGGCGTATGTCAACGAACACGGCACCACGCTGCCCGGCCTTCCGTTCGGCGGGGTGAAACGGTCCGGCTACGGTCGCGAACTCGGGCGTTGGGGCATGGGCGAGTTCGTCAACACCAAGCTGCGTCGCACCGCCTCCGAGTAGCCGGACGATCGGCGATGGCCGGACGGGCCGATGCGGAAGCGTCGGCCCGTCTCGCTGTCCGGCTCGTGATCTGGCGGCCGGTTGTCCGACGTGTCAGCCGTTGGTCTGACGCGCCCGGTCGACCGCGACGGCCACCCCGTGATGCCACGGCACCCCGTGCCCGGGAAGCAGAGACTTCGCGTCCGTCGCTGCCAGCGCGTCGAGCGACGCCCGATTGCGATCGAGGTCGGCGGTTGCGGAACCGGCGATCATGCGCGGGCCGGTCGCCGCGGTGTACGGATCGAGGGTGACGAGCGCGTCGCCGGCGATGACCGCGTCGCGCAATGGAAAGTGCAGCGACACATGGCCGTAGGTGTGACCGGGAGTCGGCACCACCTGCGCGCCACCGGGGAGCAGGGCATCATCGCCGAAAGGCGTCACATCCAGGTGATCGACGCCGCGCACCGTGAACGCACCGGCCGCCGCCATGCGTCCGAGCAGGCGTAGCGAACGCGGATGACGAAGGGGCACTCCGAATCTGGTCGCGTTCTGATGCGCGTAGCGGTAGGGATGGGACGCCAGCCACGCATCGTCGCGATGGACGTGGACCGGGATCCGCCACTCGCGCGCCAGGCGGCGCGCGGTGCCGACGTGATCGAAATGACCATGCGTGATGATCAGGTCGGTCACGGCATCGGTGTCACGGCCGAGTTCCCGGATGGCCTTGACGAGGGGTTCGTACGAACGGGGGAGTCCACAGTCGACGAGGATCAGCCGGTCCTGGTCCTCGATCAGGTACTGATTCGTGTAGGCGTACTCGAGCCAGTGGATGCCGGGGACGACGTCACGATGGAAGGTCATGACGAGACGCGTACCCGGTGGTCGCGGCAGCAAACCGGGACGACCTTCGAAGTTTGGACAAGACCGGGGGTTTCTGTAATCACCCCGGCCTCTGGCTCGACATGCGGGTTACAGCACCGCAGGAGCGTGACTGCGACAGTAACAGGAACACCCCGGTGAACGCGAATCACCGATTGCCGACCTGATGTCGATCGTCGATGAAGACCTGCCAGCACAGGTAATTGCGGGCACGTTGGTCGTCGAGCACCAACTCGCGTACCCGAACAGGGAGATGTCTTCGCTGCCAAGCGCATTCGTGTCTACCCGCGTCGACCCCGTGTGCGGACCGGACCGCCTTGATCGCGTACGCCGCGGCACCGAGGTCGTGCGATGCGACGTGCGCGGTCACCGCCGCTTGCCCGGCGGCGTAGGCGGCGAACCGCGGTGCGCCACGTAGATCGCGGGCGGCACCCATGGCGTGTCCGCCGGCGGCGCGCGACTCCATCATCGCCAGTTCGCCCCGGGTCCACGCGCGGACCGCCGCGATTGCCTCCCTGGGGCGAGCGTCATCCGGCCGTGCCGACTCGAACAAGGGCAGAACGTGCTCCGCACACCGTGCCGCCCAGAGCGCCAGCAAGTGGTGATCGGCGTCGGTGAGTGTCCCGCCACGACGGATGGTGACCAAGCGGGGGTCGAACACTGTGGGGAGGATCATCGCGACCTCTCTGCCGGCACGGACTCAGCGGCGGCGCCGGGCGATTTGCACCTCGACGTCCTCGGGTGTGAGAACCGCGGTGGGTTCGGCGACGACGCCCACGCGTACGGGCGCCTGGGCTCGGTCGGTGACGGTGAGCGGCGGGCCGTCGGGCTGCAGATGGTCGTTGCCCCACTGCATCAACGACATCACCACGGGAAACAGATCGCGGCCCATGTCGGTGAGCTGATACTCGAACCGTTCGCGCTGCCCGGCGTCGCGGTAAGGGACCTTGGTGAAGATCCCGGCCTCGGTGAGTTCGCGCAGGCGGGCCGACGCGACCGCGTCGCTGATCCCGACCCGCCGGCTGAACTGATCGAACCTGGTGGCGCCGTAGAAGGCCTCCCGCAGGATGAGGATCGCCGACCGGGTGCCCACCAGGTCGATCGCCTTCGCGATCGAGCAGCCGCTCGCCTCCCAGCTGTCGCGTTCGGCCAGCGGGCCCTTCAGGTGCATCATGCCCCCAGCCTACCCTGACTTGACAAGATCATAGCCAGAGCGTAGACCTGACTTTGGCAGACAAAAGTCAGCCATCATCCGGATCGGGTTGCGTTCCGATCCGCACACTGACGGAGGATCAGTCATGAGATCTGCGGTCATCGTCGACGCTGTTCGCACACCCATCGGCAAGGGCAAGCCCACCGGCGCCCTCCATGACGTTCATCCCGTCGACCTCCTCGCGCACAGCCTCCGAGCAGTCGTGGACCGTTCGGGTGTCGATCCCGAACTCGTCGACGACGTGATCACCGGTGTTGTCAGTCAGGTGGGGGAGCAGAGTTTCAACATCGCGCGGCGCGCGCTCCTGGCCGCCGGCTACCCCGTATCCGTGCCGGGGGTCTCCGTTGACCGCCAATGCGGAAGCGGGCAACAGGCCATCGCGTTCGCCGCGCAGGGCATCATCGCGGGCACGTACGACATCGCGGTCGCCGCGGGTGTCGAATCGATGTCCCGTATCCCGATGGGCTCGGCCGTTGCCGGTACCGCCGATCTCAACGGACGGGCGTTCGGCGAACGATACTCGCAGGGCCTCGTGGGTCAGGGCATCTCGGCGGAACTGATCGCCGCCCGCTGGGCCATCTCGCGACGTGAGATCGATGAATTCTCCTTGCGGTCACACGATCTCGCCGCCACTGCCACCAAGAACGGACTCTTCGACGACGAACTCGCGCCCATCGCGGGGCTGACGTCAGACGAGGGAATTCGTCTCGGGGGCAACCTCGACGACCTCGCCCGGCTGCGGCCGGCCTACTACGACGAGGCGATCGCGCGTCGGTTCCCCGAGATCGACTGGCGGATCACCGCGGCGAGTGCGAGTCAGATCAGCGACGGGTCGTCGGCGGTGCTGCTGATGAGCGAGGAGAAGGCCGTCGAACTCGGTTTGCGTCCGCGCGCACGGGTGCACACCATCGCGGTCGCCGGCGACGACCCACTCCTGATGCTCACCGGCATCATCCCGGCAACGCGGAAGGCACTGTCACGCAGTGGTTTGCGTGTCGAGGACATCGACCTGTTCGAGGTGAACGAGGCGTTCGCGCCGGTGGTCCTGGCGTGGTCGCGGGAGTTCGGGGTGGACGTGGATCGAGTCAACGTCAACGGCGGTGCGATCGCGCTCGGCCACCCGCTTGGTGCCAGCGGTGCCCGCCTCGCGACCACGGGACTCAACGCGCTGGAACAGCGCGGCGGTCGTTACCTCCTGCAAACGATGTGTGAGGCAGGCGGATTGGCCAACGCGACGATCTACGAGCGACTCAGCTGAGCCGTCGGCGGTCCGGGCGGGCGTGCTCGTCGTCCATTCGGCGTATCTCGGTCGCACACGTTGCGTCCGCCCGGTACCGTGATTGCGCATACCCGCTGTTCGGGGCGGGGCCGATGACTGCGGGGACCTCATGAACCCAACCGACCCGAATGCAGCAGCGCTCGTCGCGACGCGGGAGGCCACCGTTCTGGCGCATCTCGAGACCGAGAATCGGCACGACGTCGCTGCCACGCTGGCGACGTTCAAAGACGGCGCGGCACGTACCGAGTTGCCTGGTGAGATCGCCGATGGCCACGACGCGGTATCGGCCTCATATCACGAACTGTTCACCGCATTGCCGGACATGCATTTCGATGTCGATCCCGAGACGCTGTGCCATCACGACGATCGAGTCATCTGTGAGACGCGAGTTCGCGGAACACATCTGGGCCCATACCGCGGACTTGCCCCGACGGGTCGGCTCTCTACCTGCCCATCGTCGCGGTGTTCACCTTCGCGGGCTCAGATCTGGTTGCGGAGCGCGCCTACTTCGACCGTCTGGAAATGTTCATGCAGCTCGGGGTCGCGCGGGATCCGAACACCCTCGTCGGCCGGATCGCCACGCTGCTCAATCACCCGATCACGGTCATCGGTGCTGCTGTCCGACGCCGAACCAACCGGTCCGCCGCGTCGGCTTAAGCCCGCTGTGGATCACACGCCTAATCGGCGCCTGACCACATCGATGTCGAACGACGTCGGGTCGAAGGCCGAACCAGGTGTCAGGCCCGCCCACTCGCGTAATTCCAGATGGCGCGGGTGCGTCTCATCGTTGACGGCCTCGATGAAATCCGCCCATCCGGGAACTCCGCCGACATCCTCGAAAGGGGCGGTTCCGCCGCCGGCGACGATCGACACCGGCGGTTCGCCGTCATTCATCGGGGTGAATGCCTCGACGACAATGCTCACTTCCCAGCCGTCCCCGAAGTCGTACTCATAGGACACCACGTCGCCGGGCTCGTCGACCAGCTCACCCAGAGTCGAGTCGAAGACGGACTCCGTGTACCTGCCGGCCCGTGCGGTGCCCATCGCCTCGTCTGATAGATACCGGTGCTCGTGGCCGAAGCATGGAGTCGTGAACGCGTAGAGATGCGCATCGTTCCAGGCGAATGCAGCTTGCAGCACTTCGTGGAGTTCGTTCAATGGAACCAACGCGAGTATTCGAATCCGTCGCCAGACTCTGGGTCGGACGCCGGCGAGTTCGGCGCGCACAGTGATCATGGTCGTCGCCTCCCCGCTTTCCGGAATGTGACGTTCCGGAAATCCGTCCCACACAGCGGGTCGCAACCCCTCGGGGACGACGTAGTCACCGTCCTCGTTGAGGACGAGCCACCCGTCCTCGATGATGTGCTCGATGCGAGAATGGGCCCTGGGCATCTCCGGTGAGATCAGCCCGTCATCGCGCAGGGCGGCGAAGCGATCGGCGGCAAACGGCATGATCGTCAGACCGTGGTATACGACGCGCGCGACGATTCCGTCCACAAACTGTGCCATTGCACTCGAATCAGAGGTCAACGCTCTGCCGACGGCCGCAGCCAGCGTGCTGCGTCGCGTCGTCAACGACTCTGATCCACGCCAGGACGCGGCCGCCGGGCCCGGGTAGACATGGGATGGAGTGATTGCGATCAACTGGGCATCCCGGGCGAGCTCCCAGATCTCAGCAAGAACGCGATGATGTTTCATTGCCTTGAGTGCTGCTGCTGGTGGCTCGATCTCCAGCGCATGCAATAGGTCCGGAAGCAGTGCCGGCTTGAGCCATCCACTTGGCGTCACCGGCCGTTTGTGGCCGATCCAGTCCATCAACACATCGAGCCGCTGCAAAACCCGAACCGATTCCAATGCATCGCGCTCGGTGGAGCTGTCGATGTCGTCTACATCGACCTTCAGCCCGCCCATGGAGTCGAGGAGGTATTGCTGGCAAGCCCCCATCACGACATCGGCGCTGATGGCTGCAGTCCACCTGGAAGTGGTGACGAGGAAATCGATGAACAAGCGCAGTGCGAAGACCGCAATGCTTGCCGGTAAGGCGTCGTCCTCTTCCTCTTCCATGTACTCGGCGAAGTCGATTGCCGCATCGACCTCCTCGAGCGACCACTCGGTGGGCCGATGGTCTGGCAATGCGTAGCCGACGGCAAAGTCCAGCGCTCTGACGGCGTCGACGATGGCTGCCTGCTTGTCCGGATCGTCTTCGAATTCCACACTGGGCAGCCAACGTTCGAACTCGCGTATCAGCATGTCGATCTCCGAGGTGTCGCGACCGCGAATCGGGATCACATTGCTACTTCGGCGCGCGGCCCGCTTCTTCGTCTTTTCGGTCCGCTTGGCGCCGCGGGACTGCTTGTTCTTCCGGCTCATCGGCACCGATCCTATCGCGAGCATCGCCGTCATCGGCCAGGTCGAGTGCTGGTCCGGCCGGCGGTCGAACGGTCCCGGCTCCTGAGGGCCGGGACCGTCGGCTGTTCGGTATGAAGAGTCCGGACTTTCCTAGTCCTGCCTTGGTCCTGCCTCCACCAACTCGTCGTCCTCCGGGACATCTTCCTTGTTCGCCAGCGCGCTGGGCCACCACACGGGACGGCCAATGTCGTAGACGAGCGCCGGGACCAGCAGCGTCCGGACGATCAACGCGTCGAGGAGGACGCCGAAGGCGACGATGAACGCAATCTGCGCCAAGAAGATCAGCGGGATGACCGCCAGGGCGGAGAACGTCGCCGCGAGGACCACGCCGGCCGAGGTGATGACTCCGCCGGTGACCGTGAGCCCACGGAGAACACCTCGGCGCGTACCGATCTGCAGTGCTTCCTCGCGGACGCGGGTCATCAGGAAGATGTTGTAGTCGATGCCCAGCGCGACCAGGAACACGAACGCGAACAGCGGCACGACCGGGTCTGCGCCGGGGAATCCGAGGATGTGGTTGAACACGATCGACGAAATTCCCAGAGTCGCCGCGAAACTCAGGATGACGGTGGCCATCAGGAGAATCGGGGCGACGATCGCCCGGAGCAGCGCGCACAGGATGAGCAGCACGACGATGCTGACGATCGGGATGATCAGGTTCCGGTCGTGGATGGCCGTCGTCTTGGTGTCAAGGTCGACCGCGGTAGGACCGCCGACGAGCGCGTCGGCGCCGTTGACGTTCCCCACCGCGTCGCGAAGACGCTCGATGGTCTCCTCGGCGGCCAGGGAATCGGCCGGATCGGTCAGGGTCGCCTGCAGAGCGACCCGTCCGTCGACCGTCTTGGGGGCGCCGCCCGGATCGGTGACCGGGACGACCTCGGCGACGCCGTCGACATTCGCCGCCGTGTTCTGCACCTGCTGCAGCGATGCGGCGTCGGCGATGATGACCGCGGGTGAACCGTCCCCGGCGTCGAAGTGGGCGGTGAGGACTTCTTGGCCCTCCTGCGACTCCACCGCTACGAGGAAGGTGTCGGACTGCGCGACACCGTCGGCCTTGAACTGGGGGAGGAACAACGCGAAGAGCACGAGGAGCAACGTCGTTGCCACCCAGAAGCGCCGGGGGTGCCGTCCGATCCGGTTCGCCAAGGCGCCCCAGAAGCGATGGTTGCTGCTGTCCTCACGCTGCGCCGACGCCGGGTCGACGACCGGTCGCTTCGGCCAGAAGGCACTGCGTCCGAGCAGGGTCAGTGCCGCGGGGAGGAACGTCATCGACGCCAGGAACGACGCCGCGATACCGATCGCGGCAACGGGACCGAGACCGCGGTTGGAGTTCAGATCCGACAGCAGGAGGCACAACACACCGGCGATGACCGTGCCGGCGGAGGCGGCGACGGGTTCGAGGGTCGCGCGCCACGCGGCCCGCATGGCGTCGTACTTGTCGGCGGTGAGTCGCAGTTCTTCTCGATAGCGGGACACCAGGAGCAGGGCGTAGTCCGTCGCCGCACCGAACACGAGGATGAAGAGGATGCCCTGGCTCTGGCCGTTGAGGGTGAGCACGTCGTTCGACGCGAGCACGTAGACCAGCAGACTGGCGAGCCCCAGCGCGAACACGGCGGACACGATCACGACGAACGGCAGGATCGGACTGCGGTACACCACGATGAGGATCAGGATGACGACCGCGCCGGCAACCAGTAGCAACAAGCCGTCGATCCCGCCGAACGCCTCGGTGAGGTCGCCCGCGATGCCTGCGGGTCCGGTCACATACACCGACAGTCCCTCGGGCGGGCCGTTCGCGAGTTCCGCACGCAGAGCCTCGATGCTTTCCGAGATCTCCCCGGAGGAGTCGACGGGCACGATCATCTGGATCGCCTGACCATCCTGCGAGCGGATCGGCGGAGACGTTCGCTCGGAGATCCCGTCCGTGCCGGCGACCTTGCCCACCGCCTCGGACACGAACGCGAGGTCGGCGTCGGTGATGCCGCTCGTACGTTCGGCCACCACGACGGCCGGGATCTCGGAGGAGTCCACGAAGTCCGCTTCCAGGCGGGAGACCTCGGTGGCTTCGGCGGATGCGGGCAGGAACGACGTGTTGTCGTTCGCCTGTACGTCACCGAGTTTTCCGGCGAACGGTCCGCCGACAGAACCCAGGGCCAGCCATCCGATGACCAAGAGGGCTGGCAGAATCCATCGCAAGCGACTGACTCGTCGAGCAGAGGTGGGTGGGTTCACGGGCTTCCGTTCGTCGGTTGCGGGTGGAGTGCGTGAGCACCATGATGTTCAGCAGGCTGAACAATTGCAAGTCTGCGGGGTGTGACGTAGAGAATCGGCAGGACAAGGTGGACGACGGAAACGACGGGATGGACGGGTGGCCGACCGGTCGGCTGCTGTCGGTGGCGGCACGGCTCGTCGAGCACGCCTGGGAGGCGGTACTGCGGGAGTACGACATCTCGAGCGCTGGACTCGTCGTCCTCCATGTGGTGAGCACGGGACCGGCCACCCAGCGCGAGGTCGCCAAGAAGGCCAGGGTGACCGATCAAACTGCGAGCCGCACCATCGAGCGACTGGAACGGATGGGTTACGTGCGGCGTCAGGTCGATCCCGACGATGAGCGGAGAAAGCACGTGAGCGCGACTCCGGCCGGTGCCGAGGTCTACCGCGCATTGCTGGAACGGGAGCGAACCGACCCGGCGCTGATCGCGTCCATCGGCGCGTCAGAACCGGAACTCCGTCGATTGTTGCTCGAACTGATTCGCGTGCAACAGGATCGGAGCTCGGGGCCGTCATAGCGTCGCGTCGGTTGCTCAACCCGCGTCGCGGGCTGCTTCGAGTCCGGCGACGAGTGCGTCGACCTTCGCCCGGTTCTCCGCCGACGTCATCAGCCCGACGAACGGCGGGCGCGAGAAGGTGAGGGTCACCTGGAGGAGCTGTTCGCGTTCACCGCCGAACAGCTTCTTCCGTCGGTTGGTCTCGGTGACCTCCGCGGAGACGAACGATGCTGCCGGCAACCGGGTCTTGGACGTGCCGCCGCGGAGTTTCTCGAACCACTCGCCATCGAGTACGACCGTTTCGTTCGACAGACCATGGATCTCGAGCACGTGCTACCCCTCGCCCTGCGGATTGTGTCGTGATCACGATATCCGCCGAGAACGGCGATGCCGGGGTTTGCGGCAGATCACAACACCGTTGCCCTTCGACGCCGGCGCGCACTACTGTGCCGATCGTGCATACACCGACCTGCTGGGCCCGCGCTCGTTCGGCGACCCGTGGCTGAGGTGAGACTTCGGCAGGCCGACGACGCCGACACGGACCGCCTCGTGGCCGTGTGGCGTTCGGCGGTCGAGGCTACGCATCACTTCCTGACTCCTGCCGACATCTACGGCTACGCGGATCGGCTCGCACGTGACTACTTTCCGGCGGTCGAGTTGGTCGTCGCGGAGGCCGACGGAGTGGTCGTCGGCTTCAGCGGAACCGCAGAGAATCGGCTCGAGATGCTGTTCGTCGATCCGGCCGCCCACGGGCGGGGCATCGGCACGGTGCTGCTCGATCACGCGGTCGCGCACGGCGGCGTCGACGAACTCGACGTCAACGAACAGAACCCGGGCGCCGTGGAGTTCTATCGGCGCAGGGGGTTCGAGCAGGTGGGCCGCTCGCCGGTGGATTCCGACGGCCGGCCGTTTCCGTTGCTGCACTTTCGGCGCGCCGGGGTCCCGTGAGACCTAGTTTCACGCCGCGGCGAATCGCGGGTGCAGAACTTGTTCACCGTCACCACGGCCATTCGAGGCCTCTAGAAGTCTCGCGGACGAGTGTCGGCTCACGTTCGGATGTGTCGAACTGCGACTGCTGCCCTACGCAGCTGATAACGCGCCGAAGACAAACGGGGACGGGAGAGTTCGAGTCCGGCATCGTCGGCGATGTGCTCGACAACTTGGTCGACACTGCGTTCGTCTGCTGGCACATGGCTTGCGAATCGGTCCTCGCCAAGCCGGGCGACGCACCTCCCAGTCTGTTTCATCGCCCAGGTCTCATCGGCGCCGAGGATGGGGCCGAGACGGTGAGCAAGGCGGGCTCTGAGACGTCGATGGATCACTTCGACGGAAGCGGTCAGGGTGTAGTGCCTGACATCGACGCCATGCTCTTTGAGTCCACCGACGATCTCGTCGAAGTACTCAGCGTCGACGAGCGTCATGGGAACGATCACCGGGGAGTCGCTGGATTGTTCGGCATCCAAGAGGGTTTGGGTGACGCCCGTGCGCCACTGCGGTAGGTCCTGAAAATCGTCGCGCCGGGCGGGCGGCAGCATCTTGTGCATCGCGAATCCGAGGAGTTCGGGATCGGCCACGTGCGACGCAGTCAGCCGGCGGTGAAGCTCGTGTGCGGTCTGTGTCTTACCGACGCCGAAGGCGCCGTTGATCCAGATCAACATGACGTGAGGTTACCGACAGGTGGGCAGCGCTTCCGGTGAAGCGGTCAGGGGCGATGTCGGTCCGCCGGTCAGGATTCGTGCCTCCGGTCTTTCTTGGTCTGACGTCGCGCACCGGCGGCGATGGTCGAGGCCTCGTACTTCTTTCGACCGGGTGATTCGCGGGTGTCGTCGGTCCGGATTCGTCCCGACGACGCCACTTTGCCCTTGCCCTTGTCCTTGCCTCTGCCCTTGCCGGTGTCCTTTTGAGATGTCGGGCTGTCGGTACGCGCCCGGACCAGTCGCTCGGCCTTCAATTCGAGAGCGGCGTCTCGAGAAACCCTGGCCAGTCGACGGCTCACGCGGCTCAAGGCGTCCTCGAAGACCTCGGCTTTAGCGGCGTTCCGGGCATTTGCTGCTTTCGCGCTCCCACGGCCGCCTTTGGTCTTGACTTTCTCAGCACCCGCACGGCGGTAGAGGGTGACGTGCTTGTTCCGTGCGCGCCGGATTCGCGAGTGCAGATCGATCAGTCCGTCCTCGTCGAGGCCGGCCATCTGTGATTTCTTGGTCTCGCGGACGAGTACATATTCGCTTTCGGACAGGGAATTCAGGGTCTTTTTCATGCCGGTCCTCGCTCGTCATGCCGTCACGTTGCAGTCCTGATGTTAGGTGCCGGCGCGCGCTCGAACTTCGGTTCTGTCCGATTCGGGTCAGATGAACCGGCTCAGGTGTCAGAGGGGGCCGGCGGCGAACCCATCGGCCGGTCGTAGGCTTTCTCGACCTCCGGACGAAGTCGTGCGTCCTCTTCGGCCTTGCGGGCGGCAGTCGTCCACATCTGGGTGACCATGGGCAGGTAATAGGTTGCCGGGGCGCCGAGAATGTAGGTGGCGTTGCCTTCGACGAACGTCTTGTTGGCCGGATCGTCGAGCCCGATCATGCTGTAGTCGTTGTGTACCGGGCGGCCTTCACCACGTCCGCCGACCGAATCCGACGCACTGTGGTTTCGTCGGGCGGCGTCGTTCATGAGGTCGCGGTTGGGTGCATCGGCCCAGAAATCGTATTGTCGCGCAACTATCTTGACGGTGTATCGGGTGTCATCGGGAAAGTTGTTGCCGCCGTAGTCCGCGCGGCATCCTCCCTGGTTGGCGCAACCGTTGTATTTCGATTCGAGATCACCGGTCAGGACGAACGTCACTGTGGCAGGGTCGATGTCGCTGGTGGGACCGTAGGTGCGTAGCCAATCATCCTGAACTTGCGCGCCTTGACTGTGTCCGACGACGATCTTCCGCCCGGGGATCTCGTGCAGCATCTCGTTCAACTTGTCGCGTCCGCGGTGGGTGTTCGTCGCGCCGGGAAAGTTGTTGTACGGCACGTTCACCACTCGATTGGGTGGTGCGAACAGCTCACCGCGCAGCCAGTTCATCGGAAGCGAGCGGAAGGCCGGGTCCAGTGTCAGCACTGTCGCCCCACCCGGGCCCGGCGCTGCACCTGCGACATTCGGTGTCCATTGCCCGATTCCGATTGCCACAATGAGCACCAGGACTATTCGCGAATATTGCTTCATTCTAAGCCGCCTCAGAGGTCTGACGAATGTCTATCACATCGCAAATCTCGCCGGGGGGATGCGAGAAAAGGGACGGCGGTCCGACGATAGGCGTTTAACGCTGTTGTTTGCCGATTTGTATCGCGAATAGACCCGGAATCACACCGAATCGGGTGCGTAGAACTTCGCGGTGGCCGCAGCCGCGGCCGCGACCTGCGCGGGTTCACCTCCGGCCGCGAGGTGTGCCTCTCCCCAGGCCGCCGCGCTACGGCGGATGAACTCGCGTCCCTCGGGAGACTTCTCGATTGCTTCGTGGTCAGCGGTTTCGCCATCGACGAGCAGCCGGGTCAGACCGAGGAGCAATAGATCCCAACCGACCCCGCCGGCACCTGGTCCGTACGTCGCGAACAAGGGTTCTCCGACGAATGCTGCATGGATGAGCTCCAACTCGGTGCCGCCTGCCTGGCCGGGGGAGAGGCGCACCCGCACTTCACTGGTGCTAGGCCACTCGTCGGCGTCGGGACGTAGAGCCAGGTCACCGTGAGGAGGTGCGGGGGGAGTGGACCAGCCATTCGTCGACGTCTCGCAATGGACCGGGTGGTCGACCCACTAGTCGCCGCCACCCGAGCTTCCGCCAGAGGAATCGGAGCCGCCGTCGCCTGACCATCCGCCATCGAAACCGAACCAACTCGAGGACGAGTCGGAGCTTCCCGTATGACGACTGTGCGGCGGCCGGGACGGAGCCCCCGCTGGCCTCTCGGCCCCTCGGCCTTGCACGTGCCTGTTCGCCCCGAAGTCCCGTATTGCGATCGGGAGCACCAGGGCGAGCACGAAGAGCAAGGCGGCTACGACGACGATCAGCCAATCCGGCGCCCCGAGTAACGCGGTGACGATGGTGGTTCCGATCGCGACGAACATCAAGACCGTTCCGAGCGTGATGCGCGGCAATGCTCCTCCTTGATAGCGACGTCGAGGTCGTGTCCGACTGCCGTCTCCGCGACAGGTTACGCAGGTGTTCGTCGGTGTCTCCGTCGAAACTTCACAGGGCCGACGGCTCATCGGCACGTTCGAGTTGACGCGTCCGGGATCATTGGCGACATGGAAACCAAATACGAGGCTTGGCCCGCACTACCGGTGGAGTCGTGGGTCGACACAAGGGACACCGTCCAGTTGTGGACCCAGATCGTCGGCAAGACGCGTCTCGCTCTCGGACCCGAGGTCAACCACTGGTGGGGCGTACCGCTGTATGTGGACGCGCGTGGCCTGACCACGTCCCTGATGGCCGTCGGAGACCGCGGCCTCGAGATCCGCTTCGACTTTCTGGACCACCAGCTGCTCTTCCTCGTCACCGATGGCAGCACCCGTCAGATGAAGCTGGAACCGCGGACGGTCGCCGATTTCTACGCGGAGTACACCGCTCACCTCGCCGACCTCGGCTTCGACATCGCCATCGTCGGTACCCCCGTCGAACTGCCTGATGCGACCCCGTTCGCCGAGGACACCGCCCACTCGTCGTACGACGCCGACGCCGTGTCTCGGTTCTGGCGGTCTCTCGTCAGTGCGCACCGCGTGCTGTCGGAGTTCCGCGGCCGCTTCCGCGGCAAGTCGTCACCGGTCCACTTCTTTTGGGGCGCTTTCGATCTGGCCGTCACACGGTTCTCGGGACGCAGTGCACCCCAGCATCCGGGTGGGGTGCCGAATTGCCCCGACTGGGTGATGCACGAGGCCTACAGCGACGAGGTGTCGAGCGCGGGCTACTGGCCGGGTGGCGCCGAGGAGGGGGCCTTCTACGCCTACGCCTACCCACATCCCGAGGGCTACGACACGCACCCGGCGGTCGAGGCTCCGGCGCGGTGGGATGCCGCACTGGGCGAGTACATCCTGCCGTATCAGCTTGTACGCCAATCGCCGGACCCGGACGCCGTGGTCCTGAAGTTCCTCGAGCAGACTCATCGAGCGGCGGCGGAGACGGCGGGCTGGGACTAGACGCGAGCCGGCGGCGGACGTTTCCGACGTCCAGACGTCGAGGTCTGTTCATCGTTCGTCCTGGCCGGTTGCAATCTCGCTCAGCGGCGCCGCTCGCCACCTAACCCCCGAGCCTATCCGGCGAGCAGAGCGTCCAGCGCTTCGAACGCCGCGCGCCAGCCGGCGGCCGCGTACTCGTACTGCTCGTCGGTGAGGTTGCCACCGGTTTGGCTGAAACGGATCTCGGTGCCGTTGTCGACTGCCATGAAGTCAGCGGTTAGGAGTTCACGTTCATCACCCGGCTCGTCGGTCATCGTCAGTACGAGTCTGTTCGGTCGGCTGACCTCGACGTACTCACCGCGCCAATGGACTTCGGGGAAATCGCCCCCAACGATCATTGTTGCTGCCCAGGTGCCCCCGGGTCGGGCGTCGAGCGATACCGATTCGACGGGGACCTGGTTCGCGCTGCCGCCGAAGAACTCGGCGAACAGAGCCGGCGTCGTCCACGCGTCGAACACGGCGGCGGGAGAAGCGTTCAGTGTGTAGGTGAGGGTTGCCCCGGTTGCGTCCGTCATGGTGTGACTGCCTTCTGGTCGTCGACGTCGGCCGACATCGATGTTTCGCCGCGGACGGCTCGGTCCGCAGGAGGGCAGACCCTCGTTGCTCGCAGAACTCATCGGGCTCACGGCGGGGAGGGTGCGGTTGGGCAGAAGCAGTCGGGCGAGTCCTGATCGGTGCCGATCTACCAATCAGGTCTGCTAGTTTCTCGGCGACGTGCCATTCCAGGCGAAGAGAACCGGTGGGTATCGATTGTGAACGAAGAACCGCGAGCCGGCGGCAAGGCGCCCGCGATGAGGCCGTCCGAGGCGCCGATCGAGGAAGTGCTCGACCGAGCAGTCGGTCCACGTCGGGACGAGGCCGATGAACTGGTCGCCTTGCTCGGTGAGATCTCCGGACACCGGCCCGTCCTCTGGGCCGGCCGCATGATCGGCTTCGGCGAGTACGAGTACCGCTACGCCAGCGGGCATGGCGGTCGGGCGCCGGAACTCGCTTTCGCGCCCGGCCCGAAGAATCACACCATCTACCTGGTCAGCGACTTCGCCACGCAGTGGCCAGATCTCATCGACCGGCTGGGAAAGTGTCGCGTCGCCAAGTCGTGCCTCCACGTCACTCGGCTCCGAGATGTCGATCTCGCAGTGCTGACAACGCTTCTCGAACGATCGTTGGCGCAGACACGCTCGTCCCACGGAGGTTGAGATCACCGCGGGTCCGGTATCCCGCTCAATCGAGATATCCGGTCTCCGGGTTGATGTTCGAGAGGAACTCCCTGATCGACTCGCGGTGGTCGCGAATCGTCGGCAGGGGGAGTGGCAGCGGGGCGGGCGGGAGCCCGTCGTCGCTCTGCCACGCAACTCGCGGCCCGCTGGAGCCGAAGCCGTACCCAGGGTTCGGGCCCGACGTCCACTTGCTTGAATACCCACCGTCGGCACGGACTGTCACTTGAAACAGTTCTCCGTCGACGACCAGATCGACCGGGCAGTCAGCCGGCGCCGGGCGCCAGTCATCGTTCTGTTGCGCAATCATTCGTGGGACGTTAAAGACTCACAGCAGTACTCGCATGGCATTTTCCCGCAAACGGGGGGGCGTGACTCTGAGTGGTGATCAGTGGCCGGGAAAGTAATCCGGCCCGGGGTCATCCGCGGCCGCGGTGGTCGACGCGAGACCGCAGGCGATGCCAGCGCGGCATCAGTTTCCTTAGCGTTCGGTGGGTGGTCACGAGGTCGCGGCGCCGTGCAACCGGGCGGCTTGTCGTCACGAGTTCAGATTGTCGCGCCGCGACTGTCACGGGGTCACCCCGAAGCGGCTCGGAACCGCTTGGTGAAATGCGTTGAGTCGCTGAACCCATGAGCGCGGGCGATCATGGCGTCACGGGCACGGTCGAGGCGGCGTCGGATGACGTGATCCATCAGCCGCCTTTCGGAACTGGGCCAGTCGGCGTACAGCTCCCGGGTCGACACGTTGTGGGCCGCGGCGATCGTCTCGGCCGACAGGCCGGCGTCGGTCAGCTGCTGTGTTGCTTCCCAGGACCCGCGGACACGTTCGCATGCACCTCAGCGATCCGGACTTGTCGCCGGTGTCGATCGCGCGGGCGCACGGCATCACCGTCCGAAAACTGTTCCAGCTCCTCGCCGATGCCGGCACGAGTCTCGAGCAGTGGATCATCACGAGTCGACTCGAGGGCGCGCATGATGACCTCGCGCCGAGACCGCTCATCAACCGGTCGCGGCAATCGCCCGGCGCTGGTGCATCACGAATCCGTCGCACTTCAGTAGACGATCCCGCGCGATGTACGTGATCAGTCCGCGGGCGTGGCGGGTTCTCGCGGCGTCGCGCACACGAGAGCGGATAGGAAACGGCTGACTGAACGAATTGCGACCGGTCTCGGAGAGCTGGCCTCGGAAAACGCGATGTGATGTCACCAGCCGCGTCGCCGGTCAGTCGATTGCACCTCCCGTGCCACCCTACGTTCGTGTCCATTAGCACCGTGCCTGCGGGGAGGTGATTCGATTTCATTCATGAGTCGCGGGTGTCGTCAGGGCGGCGTATCTGAGCAAGACTGCGCCAGAGGAGAAGGGTCGGCATTCCATCAGTTCCAGTCGGGTTGAAGGCTGGTGTGCGTCGAGGACGGGTTTGCCTTTGCAGAGCAAGATCGGGTTGACGATGAGGTGGAACTCATCGACCGCGTTCA
Source organism: Gordonia sp. p3-SID1431 (assembly GCF_025143765.1). Lineage (NCBI taxonomy): Bacteria > Bacillati > Actinomycetota > Actinomycetes > Mycobacteriales > Gordoniaceae > Gordonia > Gordonia sp. p3-SID1431. The sequence goes on along the minus strand of NZ_JAMBDT010000008.1, from coordinate 50,375 downwards.
TCGCATTGAGTGTCGCGATCAAGCTGAGGCTGCCGTAGACGACCACATCGCCGTTGGCGCGATCCTTGATGCGCTGGATCTCGCTGGCGGTCACTTCTGTGACGTGCTGGGTCACCGGCCATGCGGCGATGTCACCGGAACGGGAGGCGACGAACTTGTCGAGCTGGTCGAGGCGACGGGCGTAACGCCGATTGCCGTCGTCGGCGTCGATCGTTCCGGCGGCGACAGCCGGCCAGTAGGAGGCGAAGTCGGCGTGCGTGATCCGGCCGAGCAGGAGCGCGCCGGCGTGCTCGACGAGGGCGAGTTCGTAGTTCATGAGGTCGGAATCGGCGAGTAGCCAGTCCATGGAGTCATCGAGGCCAGCGACATAACCGTCGAGAGTGGTCCACATGCTGATGATCAGTCTGCTCACGATCCTTGCTTCTTTCTCTGGGCCCGAAAAGTCATCGGAGCTGCGCGTCCCGCAGCCAGGGCTCTGCACGTCCTGGCGACGATGGGGGGCTCGTGGCCCCGATAGGCGGTATTTGTGAACTCCTCGCCCGGATAGCTCCGGTCGGGACGGTTGCGCTTTCCGTTCCGCGTATGCGACAGCGCCTCGGGACTACCCGGACAGCACAGCATTCAGCGCTTCGAACGCCGCGTGCCAGCCGGCCGTCGCGTACTCGTACTGCTCATCGGTGAGGTTTCCGCCGGTTTGGCTGAAGCGGAGCTCGGTGCCGGCGTCGACTGCGATGAGGTCCACGGTGAGAAGTTCACGTGCGTCGCCCGGCTCGTCGGTCATCGTCAGCACGAGTTTGCTCGGTCGCTGCACTTCGATGTACTCCCCGCGCCAATGGAACTCGGGCATTTCCGCGTCGGCGATCATGGTTGCGGTCCAGGTGCCTCCGGGTCGGGCGTCCAGCGTGACCGAGTCGACGGGGACCTCATTCGTGGCACCGCCGAAGAAGGCGGCGAAGAGTTGCGGCGTCGTCCACGCGTCGAAGACGGCGTCGGGGGAGGCGTCGACGGTGTGGGTGAGGGTTGCTCCGGTTGTGTCGATCATGGTGATCCTGCCTTGTCGTCGTCGATGTCTGCAGGCATCGGTGGCTCGGTGCGGACGGTCTCGTCCCACCCGGGCAGACTCCCGGCGCGGCGGGAACTCATCGGCGCTCGGACGACGGAAGCGCTGGATGGGTCCAGTCGGCGATCCGCATCAGGATGGAGCGTTTGCCGCCTAGACGCCTTTGTTCTCAGCGCGGTGTGGTCGACCGCATTGGCGGATCGGAAAGATGGTCCGGCCGGACGATCATCCGAGGCCACGGCGGTTGCCGCAGGACCGCCGCCGATCCCAGGGCAGCTGCGACGAGACCGGTGATCACCCCGATGAGAGCCACTACCGTGTCGGGCGCAGGTCGGCGCCGAGGGTGGCCGCTGACCAGCGGATTCGGCCCGGGTGTCACATTCTCGTCGCCGCCGGTGTCTCGAGGGCGAGCACTATCGAACACCACCACGGAAGGCGGGACCATGAACACCACCGACATCAACCAGATCGGCGACGACAAGGCTGACGGGGAGCGGACGCACGTTGTCGTACTGGGTGCGGGCTACGCCGGCGCGATGGCGGCCAACCGGCTCCGGCGTGATCGTGCGGTCGACGTCACGGTCGTGAACCCACAGCCGTTCTTCGTACAGCGCATACGGCTCCACCAGTTCGTTTCGGGGACCGGTGATCCGCAGATCGCATTCGACGATGTGCTGGCCGACGACATCCGCGTTCTCGCCGACACCGCCACGCGCATCGACGCCGACGCACGGCGAGTCCATCTGGCGTCGGGCGCGCACCTCGATTACGACTACCTCATCTACGCGATCGGCACCCGCCACCGCACCCCCGAGATCCCAGGGGCCGCGGACCATGCGCTGTTCATCGCCGATTGGGAGAGTGCACAACGCATGCGCGAACGCGTCGAGGATCTGGCGGCGCACGAGACGGTCACCGTCATCGGCGGGGGACTCACCGGGATCGAGGTTGCGGCAGAACTCGCCGAGAGCGGACACAGCGTCCGGTTGGTGGGCGGCGGTGAGTTCGCGGCTTCGGTGAGCGCCCGGGCTCGACGCGCCACGGAGACGCAGCTGAATCGACTGGGTGTCGATGTCATGGACCAGGGACGTGTGGTCGAGCTCGGGGAGCGGACCGTCACCGTCGACATCGACGGTCAACGAATCGTGCTACCCAGCGCGGCAACGGTTCTCGCGACCGGCTTCGAGGCGCCGGAACTCGCGGCCGCCAGCGGCCTGGAGACCGACGAGATCGGCCGCCTGCGCGCCGACGCCGCCCTGGCCAGCATCGACGACGACCGGATCATCGGCGCCGGTGACGCGGTGGCTGTTGATGGCATGACGCTGCGGATGAGCTGTCAGGCCGCTGAACCACTGGGCGCCCAGGCCGCCGACGCGGTCCTCGCGAAGATCGCCGGTGAGCAGCCGAGCCCTGTCGACCAGGGCTTCGTCGCGCAGTGTGCCAGCATCGGCCGACATGCGGCCACCCTGCAGTTCACGCGCCGCGACGATTCGCCGACGCCGGCGGTGGTGACCGGTCGTCTCGCAGCCTGGACGAAGGAGTTGGTGTGCCGAGAAACCGTGGCCAACATCCGGCGTGAGGCCGCGCGGCCCGGTAAGTTCAGCTGGTTCGGTGCAGCGAAGAGCGCGACCGCCGAGCGTGAACCGGTCGGACGATGACGAACGGCCCGTCGACGAACGGAGTAGCCATGACAGGCGGTCAACTCGACCGTCGCGCAGCACGATTCGCAGAACTGCGGCCGTTGCTGTTCACCGTCGCCTATGAGATCGTCGGTTCCGCCGCCGACGCGGATGATGTCCTGCAGGAGAGCTACCTGAGGTGGGCGGAGGTCGACGACGTCGAAGTCGCCGACCCGAAGGCCTACCTCGCGAAGATCGTCACACGCCAGGCACTCAACACCCTGCGGTCGCGCTCGCGGCGTCGTGAGGAGTACGTCGGCCCGTGGCTCCCCGAGCCGATCCTGCTCGACGACCGCGACCTCGCCGACGACGTCGTACTCGCCGAGTCGGTGTCCACGGCGATGTTGGTGGTGCTGGAATCGCTGAGTCCGGACGAGCGTGCAGTGTTCGTGTTGCGCGAGGTGTTCGGGTTCTCCTACGCCGAGATCGGATCGATGGTCTCGAAGTCGGCGGCCGCGGTGCGCCAGATCGCGCACCGCGCCCGGTCGCATGTCGAGTCGCGGCGGCCCCGGTTCGAGCCGGTCGACGCCCAACGCGCCGGAGCGGTTGTCGAGGAGTTTCTCGCCGCCGCGCAGTCAGGTGAGGTCGAATCGCTCATGGCGCTGCTGTCGCCCGACGTCGTGTTCACCGCCGACAGTGACGGCAAGGCCACGGCGGTGAAACGGCCCATTCAGGGTTCGCTGCCGGTGGCGCGCCTGCTCACCGGATTCGCGCGACTCGGGACGACGATCGACGACTATCGTGCGGAGGTGGCCGTGCTCAATCACGAGCCCGGCATGCTCGTGTACTTCGACGGAAAACTGCAGGGCGTGTTCACGTTCCACATTGTCGACGGCGTGATCGACCAGATCTACGCGATGCGCAATCCCGACAAGCTCGCCGGGGTCGAGGAACCGCGAACGATCGCACGGTGACGTTCACCCGGCACGTTTCTATGCGGGAACAAGGCGATGAGGGCCGCGCCGGGCCTTGTTCTGCGACGATGGTCCGATGTTGCACAACTTGTCGACTCCCGCATCGCTCAGGTCGGTGCTGCGAGTTCGCACTGGTTTTCGGCATGGCATGCCGACGACAGAGTTGCGGATGAATCTGGCTCCTGACGCAGTGTGGGCGACGATCACCGATGTGAACGCCTGGCCGTCATGGGGACCCACGGTTTTCGGGGCGCAGGTAGACGGTGACGTCGAGTTGGCCTCTGGGACACGCGGAACGATCACGACTGTCGCGGGGGTACCCGTGCCGTTCGAGATCACCGAGTTCGTCGACGGACGATTGTGGGCGTGGAAGGTGGCGGGTGTGAACGCGACGCGGCACGAGGTGATCCCGGTGGCGGGTGGCTGCATTCTCAGCTTCGGTGCGCCGGTCTGGGCGGTACCGTATCTGCCGGTACTGGCCATCGCGTTGCCGCGGATCGAACGGATCGCGTCTGGTCTCGGAAGCTGACCTCGAAAGGCGCTGCTGCGTCAGAGATGTGATGACACCGGCCCCGCCGCGCCAGTCGATTGCCGCTGCCGGCGGCCTCAGGGCATCGCGCTGAACGAAGATACCGACAACGACGCCGACGATGGTCAAGAGCACGACCAGGGCTACCCCCGGAATCACGTACCCTATCCCGTCGGGGCAGACCCACACCTGCTGCCCATCGATCGTGGTCGAGGAACAGCCCAGGTGCAGCACGGACTCGGACAGATAGATCAGCGGCCACGCCAGAGCGACCGCTGTCGGTACCGCGACCGCAACACTGACCAGGAGGATTCCGATCAGTGTCGACAGTGAGCGCAGAAGCCGCGAGTCCGTCATCGCCTCACTGTACGAGCGACCGTCGCCCAATATCAGTGCCCCGGACCGACGCCATCATGAGAGCAGTCCACTGGGTGTCACGGCCACCCACCGGCCATCGCTGGGTGGTAGGTCTTTCCACCCGCGGGAGTGGGCACGGTCGCAGATGATGCGTTCGCATCGCGGGCGGTCGGCGGGGGAGGCGTGCCATCGTTCGACGGCGGCGGCGATCGTGGGAAGCACGGTCACGTGTGGACCCATCGTTGGGTGGCGGGACTCCGCAGCGTATATGTCGCTCCAGAAATGACCCCCGACGACTGGGTGGACAAAACCGTCACCGATTCGGGCCGACATCATCTTGCTGTAGGCGCGCGTGCCCGCAGCATGAACTCCGTCGTCGTGGTCGCCGCCGAGGGCGAACATCAACTCTTCACCGAGCTGCTGCTGATGAACGGTTGTCATCGAATGCCCGTCGATGACCGGTTCGCCGGGTGCTCGGCGGCGAAATCTGGACATGATGTCGGCGACCGTGGCGGCGATCTCCGGGGGGATCAGCGGCGGGACAGAGTTCGCCGGCTCGTCACTGGTGAGAGCGAGGTACCGGAGGCTCTCTCCGACGAACGTGTCCCACGTTCCCTCCACGATTGAGTACTGGGTGGCGGAATAGATGAATTGGTCGAATACGTCACGGGCAAACGGGACGCTCCGGCGTAGCAGGTCGACCTGGGCGAGAGGTACAGCACGGTGCAAGCGGGATTCGAGGAGACGGTCCTCGTGGTACAGACTCACTTCGATCCCCATGCACTCGGCAAACCGACGGTCGACGCCGTCGGGCATGAGGTCACCTGTGACCAGTAGAACACGGAAACCACCGGATGTGATCGGTCAGCCTTCACGTCTTCAGAGCTTGACGGCAGTTTCCGGCCAACCGGCCACGTATCACTCTGCACGACAGACGTTCTCGTGGTGAGAGCTGTTGGTGTAGAGGTGGTAGTCGCAGCTCGGGGTGTACATCCGAGGCCCACCCGGTGGGGGAGACACGACACGCTGAATGGCCGGCCCAGATCGCGAGGTAGCAGTCGTCGGAACTGCGCGTCACCACAGCCAGGGCTCTGTACGTCCGGGTGACGACGGCGTGGTCGCCGCCGACGTAGAGAGGGTGAACGCCGTCGCACGGCTCAATTCGCGCAGCGCGTGTTACCGTACTGAAACACTCGTTTCAGTGAGATTACTCGGAGGTCGCGATGACCCAGGGAACAGCAGCGGCGTGGTCGACCCCGCCGTCCGGTGGTGTCGTGCTCCGTCCGTTCGGCAAGCCAGGCGACCTCGGGTGGGTCGTACAGACCAACGGCGAGGTGTACGCGCGCGAGTTCGGTTGGGACATAACGATCGAGACGCTGGTCGCCGACATCGTTGCCGCCTTTGCCCGCAACCACGACGAAGACACCGAGGCCGGCTGGGTCGCCGAACTCGACGGCGCGCGGGTCGGCTCGGTGTTCTGCACTCGTGGACAGGATGAGCGCACCGCCAAGCTGCGAGTGCTCTTGGTCGATCCGAAGGCGCGAGGGCACTCGCTGGGTCGACGTCTGGTCGGGACCAGCGTCGATTTCGCGAGGCGAGCGGGCTATGAGCGGATGGAACTCTGGACGGTCGACTCCCTGACTTCAGCTCGTCGCGTCTACATTGACGCCGGATTCGCGCTGGACACCGAGTGGTCGAGCCGCCTGTTCGGAAAAGATCTGGTCGAACAGACCTGGTCACAAACTCTGTGAGCGCGCCACGGCCTGAGCTGGCGACAGGCTCTGCCCGTCGAGTCCAGCTCCTCGACGCCGCATACGCCTACATCGTCGACAACGGGGCAGCCTCCCTGTCGCTACGACCGTTGGCGACCGCGATCGGGTCGAGTCCGCGTGTGCTGCTGTACTTGTTCGGCAGCAAGGATGGACTCATCCAGGCACTGCTGCAGCACGCTCGCGCCGACCAGATGGAATCGATGGCGGGGCGCGTAGTCCTCGCAAAACAGCCTGCTGCACGGGATATCTTCGCCGTTGCACGAGCGGTGTGGGAATGGCTGTCCACGCCTTCGCAACGACCGGTACTGGCATTGTGGGTCGAGGCTTACGGTCGAGCGCTCACCGACCCCGACGGCCCGTGGAGCCTGTTCGCGCAGGGGACTGTCGACGACTGGCTGACGATGCTCGCCGAGGCGCAACCGACAGGCGTCCGGCAAACGTCGAAGGCCGAAAGTGAACGGACGGCTGTTCTCGCCGTCCTCCGTGGCGGTCTCCTCGACCTGCTGGCAACCGGCGACGTCCGACGAACCACAACCGCTGTCCACATGGCTCTGGACTCTCTGGCTGGACGAGTCGTGCCCGAGGGCCCGCAGTAGTGGGTGATCGGCGCGGGTTAATACAGCAGATGAGTATGCAATCATCTACTTGACATAATATCTATTATCGGCATTCGAAAACAGCTGGGGGAGAACACCTATCATGGTTATGTGACATAAGGTAATTCCAGCTTTCACGCGCCGTCGGTGGCGGCGCCCCCCGATACAGCGGGGCCTGCGCCGTCACGCCCACGGCGATGACGAGCACAGCTCCTGCCGCGGAGAGCCAGGCGCGCGCAGCGAGCAACAGCAGCAGACCGACGACGCCGACGATGATCAGCACCGGCGTGAACGCCGCCAGCCGGGACGCGAGATTGCTGACCAGGCCAGAATAGTGGGCAGCAATCCCGGCAGTAGCGGCGAGGACCGCACCCCACCCGAGCGCTCGTAGCAGTCCACGCATGCGGCCGATCATGCCAGGACCGCCGTCACGCTCTCTGGCGGGTGATCGTCGAGTGCAGGCTGTCGGCGACAGGGGCTGTCAGCCTAGCCCCCAGTCGTTTCGATCTATGGTGACCGTTACGAGCCGGACGCTTCGTTGCCGACGCAGTTGCCCAGGCGGGAACTGGCGAACGCATGGACGCCGACCCGTAGTCGGCCACAACGTACCCGCTGGTCAACCAAACGCACCATCGGAGCTTCGCAGAGCCCGAAGGATCGATCCTGGGGCCAACGGGGAGAAACTAACCGGGATAGTAGTAACCTGTCTGTGGCTCGTTCGATATCGAACTGTTTCCATCCGGACTGACGCTTGGACTGAAGGACTCCCCTTGGCACGGCATCGCAAAGCTGATCCCAGCCCGCCCTCCGCTGGTATCTCTGCGTTCCGGCGCGACGCATCAGCGAGCCTCACCCCTGGACTCGCACGGCCCGAGCATGCACACGTCGTGCATGCGGCCGGGCGACACCGAATGCCTCTCCAACCCGAGGTGCCGGCCGGGTTCACTCGGCCCATCATCTCGGGCGCCCCGGTGCCCTCCTACTCGCCGCATGCTCGATCGACGACGGCGCCCGGGGCGGCGCCGCCATACCCACCTCGCAGTGGCCGTCCATACACCGCGCGCTCGCGCACCGCCCTACCCCGCCAAGCCGGGCGTGCCCATCGATCTTTCGGGCCGCCTCGCTCGCAGCGCCCGCTCGACCTCGGCAGGCATTCATCGGCAGCACCTACCGCACCGTGGGAGCGGGCGTTGTGTGTCGTTGAACCTCAGTCCAGCGAGCAAGCTCAGTCAGGCTTCTTCGAGGTTCTTGACGGCGAAGAGGTCTCGGACACCTCCACTCGGTCGGCGGCCGCTGCCGGGTTGAGTGGATCACTCATGGCCGCGGTGGTTCTATGCGCTGCCGGCGGGACCGCGGCCACCGCGCTCGCCGATCAACACAACCCAACGATCACTCCCCTGACCCAGACTGGCGTGCCCGTCGACGTCCAGTCCGCAGCAGCCCCACGATCTGTAACCGTCGGATCGGTGGACGCACAGCGAAACCGCACGTCGGCAGGGGCATCGTCACGCGATGAGCTGACCTCGGTTATGCGAGAACTGGCACAGCCAGATCGCGCGCGGCCCTCTGAACCCCCGGTGCCACAACGGCCACGGTCGGCGGCACCGACCTACGGCACCGTGACCTCGAGTTACGGAGCGCGCTGGAGTACCACGCACTATGGCCTCGATATCGCCAACACGATTGGCACACCGGTGGTCTCGACCAGCGACGGGCAGGTTATCGAATCCGGTCCGGCTGATGGGTTCGGGCTGTGGATACGAGTGCTGCAAGACGACGGCACGATCGGCGTGTATGGGCACATCAACGAGACACTGGTGAGCGTCGGGCAGCGAGTCCAGGCCGGCGAGCAAATCGCAACGGTAGGAAACCGCGGCTACTCCACCGGCCCACACCTGCACTACGAGGTCTGGCAGCAAGATGGACCCAAACTCGATCCTGCACAGTGGCTGAGAACCCGGGGCGTCTACGTCGTCGGATGACCCGCCGTATCGGCGCGGGAGGTATGAGGACGAGTTGGTCCCGCTCAGGTGTCGCGAGCTCTCGAGACGAGACTAGGTCGGGCCAAATCCGCGCGGGCCAGTGATCGGTTCGACGGCCACACAGTTGACGCCTAGCCCGATCGATTGAGAGGAACGGTGCGGGTCGGTGGTCATCGAGGGTGAACTGCGCTGGTTTCACCGATCCGGCAGACCGCACTGCATGTTCGGCAGGACAGTCGGGCCTGGCTGATCATGTTTGCTGGCCTGATGCCAACTCATGTCGCGTCCGGTCTGGCGAGTCCCTTCTTGGTTGCTCGGCGGGAGTCCATTGCTTCGGCCCGGTAATTGATACGAGTTCGTAGGGGTTTGAGGGCGATCATCGAGACTGGACTACTGAGAATCACGGCGAGCACGACGGTTACGAAGAACGGGACGTCCACGTCAATTAGGTAGGCGACCAGCAGAATTAGTCCAGTTAGCGCAGCAGCGAGTGCTAGGCGCGCGATGTTGTACAGCAGCGCGATGGCGATGAGGGATCTGGCCGAAGAGGCCGGCGTGGTGGCGGCGCCGTGAGAAGTGTTTCTGCGCATGGTCTATGGGCCTCCGTGTGGCGTGAATGCGATCGGGATGGATTGTGACGTGACAGTTGGTTCGGTGCCGCGTCCTGCAGGGGGGGCGGTTCAATGAGATGAGATCTGTACGGATGTGAGATCTCATGGCTGATGTGCGCGCCGTGGTCGGCGGTTTGTCGGCCCTGGCTGGGTCAGCCATCGCCGCGCCTGCTGGTCGAAGTCTTCGCCCCACCCGGCCTGATCGGTGCGGGCCAGACCTGCGATTGTTACTGCGGTGCGTTGGCCGTCGACTCCGACGGGCACTAGCCGCACCCAGATTCGGCGACGCCGGATAAATAGAGACACAAGTAACCCAGACAGCATCACGGTCGCCGACAACAGAACCCAGTTCTGTGCCGGCCCGTGTGATACCTGCATGGACACGAAGCGTTCATACCCATCAAAGCGCACCACGGTGCCATCGGCGATGGTGTGAGTCTGTCCCGGGCTGAGATTGACCTGTGCCCGCTGCTGGAGCCGACCCTGCTCGATGAGCGCTCGGTTCAAGGAGTACGCATTCTGCGGGCGACCGGTATCCAGTCCGGTGTCGCCTTGGTAGATCCTGATCGCCACATACGGATCATTCGGCACGGGAAACGATGAGGTGAGCAGGGTTCCTTGGAATGCTGCGGTGGGCGCGAATAGGCCCTCGATCGCGATCTGTCGATTGCGACGTTCGTCTGGGTCGGGGTAGAGGCCGGCTGGGGTATCGAAACGGGCCGCGCCGGAGGACAGCATCGTCTGCAAGTTGTCGGGAATGAACAGTACTGTCTGAGTGCGTTGCTCACCGTTGGGGAACGTCACAGTGAACGTCGGTGCGAAGCCGTTGCCGAGGACATAGACGCGGTCGCCTGCTACTCGCAGCGGTTCGTTCACTCGGACGCGTGCGGTGCTCCACGTATCGGGATCGGACTGTCGCACGTCCCCGGTGTAGGTGACGTCGGCTTCGTACATGTCGGGCTGACCGCTCGGCAGGAACCGGGCATCGAAGCCCTCGACGCGGACACAGAATGGTGAGAGATCGGTGCCATCGACGAGGCTGCCTGCGCGGAATGAGTCATAAACCGCGGTCGAGGTGTTGCACAACCCTTGTGTGCCATCGGCGACGAGACTGCGGGTGCCTTCGTAGCCGTAAAGTTTGTCGGCCGCGATCGATATCAGCAAGGCGAGTAGGGCGAAGTGGAACACGAGGTTGCCCCACTCGCGGAGGTAACCCTTTTCCGCGGAGATCTCTACGGCTGCGGTGGGTCGGTGCGTAGTCGCTGGTCGTGTGGTGGTGGCTCGGCGCCAGCCCCGGAGGTTGGCGTTGATGAGGGCAACAACCTCTTCGGGTGTTCCTTCTACGGTGTCCTCGAGGTGCCGCGGCAGGCGGGTGAGGTTGCGCGGCGCGGGAACTGGACGGGCTCGGACCGCGCGCAGATGCTCGAGGATTCGGGGAGTGAGGCATCCCACAAGTGACACGAACAGCAGGACGTAGATCGCGGTGAACCACGAGCTGGCGAAGACGTCGAAGAGCTGCAGTCTGTCCATCCACGTGCCGAGGGCGCCGCGGTCGACAATGTACTGGGTTGTTTTCTGTTCGTTGAGTGGGCGCTGCGGCAGCAGAGCGCCCGGGATTGCCGCCGCGGCCAACAGGAACAGCAGCATGAGTGCTGTTTTCATCGACGTCAGCGAGCGCCACAATCTGGGTAGGGGGCTAAGCCGGCGGCGTGGTCGTCGCGGCGTCGGCGCTTCGATGGTGTCGGTGTGCATCATCGTCGTCGTATGGGTAACGCCGCACCCGGGAGGTCGTCATCCCTCGCGAGAGAACAGAGTGCGCGGTCGGCGACGTGATCCTGAGCTGTCTGCCAGTCGACTCCCAGCACCATCGGCCGCCGGGACTTCCTCGCCCGCATCGCCATCCGGGTCCCACCTGCTCTTCCTGCCCACATTGAAATACTACGTAGCGTAGTATTTCGGCACGCAGATGACAAGCAGTGATGCGCCCCGCTGCGGCGCACTCGCACTTACAGGCCGTCGAAGACCTCGCCCCACCAACCAAGCTCCCCAAGTCTCGTCATGTGCCGACCCATGAACTACGGTGTATCGAATAGTTTTATTCGGTAGACCGAACTTTGTGATTGAGGGGCGGCAATGCGAGAGGTCATGGCTTCGGCTCGTCCGCGGCTCGCGCGAGCTCGGTCTGGGTCCCTACTGCTTGGTCCGGCCTTCGTCGCAGCCATCGCCTATGTTGATCCCGGCAATGTCGCGTCCAATATCAGCGCCGGCGCCCAGTTCGGCTACCTCCTCGTGTGGGTGATCGTGGTTGCGAACGTGATGGCGGGGTTGGTGCAGTTCCTTTCTGCCAAGCTCGGGGTGGTCACGGGCAGGTCATTGCCGGAGACGGTGCGTCTGCGCGCGTCGCGGACCGCCAGGCTCTCCTACTGGGTGCAGGCTGAGATTGTCGCTATGGCAACCGATCTCGCCGAAGTGGTCGGCGGAGCTATCGCGCTGAATCTGCTCTTCGACCTGCCGTTGCTCATCGGTGGCGTCATCACAGGTTCGGTGTCGATGGTCTTGCTTCTTGTCCAAGACCGCAGAGGGCAGCAACCGTTCGAGCGGGTGATCATTGGCTTGCTGGCTGTCATTGCCATCGGTTTTCTGACAAGCACCGTGGTGGCACCACCTCCCCCCGGGGCTGTCGTGGGGGGCCTCTTGCCGCGGTTCGATGGCACGGAAAGCGTGCTGATCGCGGCCGCCATGTTGGGTGCGACGGTGATGCCTCACGCGGTGTATCTGCATTCAGGTCTGGTGCGGGATCGACACGGCCATCAACCGGAGGGGCCGATCCGGTCGCGGCTGTTGCGTGTGACGAAGATCGATGTCGGTCTGGCGATGCTGCTGGCGGGCGCGGTCAACCTGTCCATGCTGCTGGTGGCAGCAACCACTTTGCGTGGCCGTGAAGGGGTCGATTCGATCGACGGAGCGCATGCGGCGGTCGCCGACACCTTGGGGCAAGTGGTGGCGTTGCTGTTCGCGCTGGGGCTTCTTGCCTCGGGGCTGGCATCAACCTCGGTCGGGGCGTACGCCGGCGCGATGATCATGGACGGGCTGTTGCAGCGCAGGATCCCGCTCATACTCCGACGCCTGATCACCCTGATACCTGCCATCACAGTGTTGGCCATCGGAATCGATCCCAGCCGAGCTCTGATTGTCTCGCAGGTCGTTCTGTCCTTCGGCATCCCCTTCGCACTGGTTCCGTTAGTGCGTTTCACCAGCGACAGGATGCTGATGGGCGAGGATGTGAACAATCGACTCACCACGTCGCTGGCCTGGCTGACTGCAGCGGTCATCATCGTGCTCAACGTCGCCTTGATCTACCTGACAGTCACCGGTTAAGCGAGTCCGCGCGACGGTTCGATCCCCTAGGCGTCGCGCGGAGCTGACCATTCTTGCCGCAACACATCTAGCACGATCAGGACGACGCCGATGGTGATGAATGTGTCCGCGAGGTTGAACGTGGGGAACCAGCCGGTATGGAAGTAGTCGGTGACGACGCCGTCGGCGGCGCGGTCGATCAGGTTGGTGAGTGCGCCGCCGAGGACTGCAGCAAATCCGATCCGGCCGGCGACCCCCGCGTCGGGTGCGACGTGCACTGCGTAGCCGGCCAGTGCGAGGGTGATTAACCCGGCCACGGCGAGTATGGCCCAGCTGGGCAGCTGATCACCGAGGCTGAATGCAACACCGGGGTTGAACGCTAACCGCAATTGGAGCACTCCCAGATCGGCCGTACTGCCCTCGGTGAGTCGGCTGACAACGAAGGAGTTGACTGCCAGCCCGACGGAGGTCACCACGACAACCAGGACCAAGAGAACGCCTCGGGGGTGGAGTGTTTTCGTCACTGCCGGCGTCGCGTCGGTCACGTAAATGCTCCAGCCGGGGTAGAACTCGCTGACGCTGCGGCGGCGTCGCCGGCATAGTTCGGGCACAGCGCTACCGCGCTACCAGTGGCCGCCAGCAGGGTCTCCGCCGAGGCCAGCAGATCCATCAACTCGGGCCGAGTGAGGCGGTAGAACACCTGCCTACCCTGTGGGCGTCCCTCAACGAGCCCGCAGTCGCGCAGACATGCCACATGCGCCGACACTGTCGACTGCGCCAAACCCAACTCCCCTACCAGGTCGGCGACCCTGACCTCCCCGCCGGCAAGACGACGCACAATCGACAAACGGGTGCTATCGGACAGGCTGTGAAACAACGCCACCGCCGCGTCCACATTCGTTCCGGCTCTCGACGTGGGACACCCATCCATGCTATTGATCGTCACCAGACGATAATAAGCGGTCTCCGCCGATGAATGAGGGAGGGTGGTCAACAATGTTGATGAACCGCGTGGAGACTGTTCTGGTGAACTCGCCGCCCCGGCGGTGGCTGCAGCGCTACGAGGCGCGTGTATTGACCGCGTTGGGCGGACGGACCCCGGGAGCGCACGTTGCTGAGCTGGGGTGCGGGTCGGGTTACGGCACCCGGCTGATCCTCGACGAGTTCGGCGCCGCGCGCGTCGACGCGGTAGACCTCGATCCGGCGATGATTTCTCGCGCTCGCCACCGCCTGCGCCGACACACCGGCAGGGCACACCTCGCCCGAGGTAGCGCAACGGACCTGCGTTCAGCATTTCACGACGTCGGCGGAGGGCAGAACGGTACTTATGACGCAGTCTTCGACTTCGCGATCATTCACCACATCCCGAACTGGCGGGAAGCCTTGGACGAGGTGGCCCGCGTACTCAAACCGGGTGGGCGGTTCTTCTTTGACGAGGTCACCGCGACCGCCCTTGCTCGGCCGACCTACCAAGTGCTGTTTGACCATCCGAGCGAGGATCGGTTCACCGCCGGTGAATTCCTGCACGAGTTGTCCCACCACGGTCTCGACGTCGGCGAGCGGTGGCAAACACGCATCGGCGGGGATTACCTGTTGGGTGTCGCCACACGGCAATAGTGAGGTCGACGTGGTGGCTCGGCGGTGGCCCACCACGAAGACGTTTCGAACCTTCTCTCACGCGGTGCAGCGGGTAAAGGAGCGCACAGCCTTCAACTACTATCGTGGTTAGTAAAGCTAGTCCAGCGCCGAGTGGGAGGGTTCGACAATCGATGGGCCGCGTAAGAGGGACTCGAGCTACCGAAGAGCCACGTGATCGCCGATCGACTCACGGTGGGCAGCCGCAGTGCTCGGGCTCTCGTGAATGCCGCGGGTCGGTCCGGTCCGGTATCCCGCGACTGCTGATGCTCGCAACGCTGACGGCGGTGGTGATGGTGTTGACCTCGTGCAGCTCGACCGGAGGTGCCGTCTACAGCAACGAGATTCGGGCCGTTGACAGCTTCGCCGACATCACACACCCTTCCATCGCTGTGGCCACTGAAGGTGGCGGGCGACTTGCGCCCAACGCGGTTGTCGAACCTGGGCTTCCTATTGTTGTCACGGCCAGTCGCGGCGCGTTGACTAACGTCCGTATTCCCACAGCCAGCGGCCGTCCCTTGGCGGGCTCCCTGAGCGAGGACGGCTCAACGTGGACAAGCACCCAGCCCCTGGGGTATTCGAAGCGATACGTGGTTCAAGCCGAGGCCGTGGGCGTGGGCGGTCGATCGGTCGTCTCGCAGCGTTTCACCACGACCTCACCGGAATCGTTGACCAGCGCGGCCATTCTCGGCGAGAAAACCGTCGGGATCGCCCACACGATCGGCGTGCGGTTCGCCGATCCCATCCCTGACCGAAAGAAGGCACAGGCGGCGATCACCGTGTCGTCTGACCCCCAGATGCAGGGTGCGTTCTATTGGATCAGCGACTCTGAGGTCCGGTGGAGGCCCGAACGCTTCTGGACACCGGGCACCAAAGTCAGTGTCGCCGTCAACATTTACGGAGTCGATCTCGGCGACGGGCTCTACGGCGACGAGAACTTGTCCTACGACTTCACGATTGGCCGAGCTCAGGAAATCGTTGCCGACGACAACACCAAAACGATCGTCGTCAAACGAGACGGCAAGGTCATCCGCACGATGCCGACCTCGTTCGGCAAAGACAGCACTCCGACGCCCCGCGGCATCTACATGATCGGAGATCGCGTCGAGCACATCATCATGGACTCGTCCACCTACGGAGTGCCTGTCGAGTCCGCAGCGGGATACCGCACACCCGTTCAATGGGCGGTGCAAATGTCCTACAGCGGCATTTACATGCACGGCGCACCGTGGTCGATGTCGGCGCAAGGCAACAGCAACGTCAGCAACGGTTGCCCAAACCTGAGTCCCGCAGACGCGGAATGGCTCGTGAAGAACACCCTGCGCGGTGACCCCGTCACGGTCAAGAACACCAACGCCGACACGCTCTCGGGAGTCGATGGACTCGGCGACTGGAACATCCCGTGGTCACAGTGGAAGAAGGGCAACACCGACACCTAGGCGCCCCCCGCCGGGCTGGAGCTTGTCGACGCCAACTCGCCATATCGATGGGTGTTGAGGTATTCGCGCCGGCGCGCCTACAATGGGCCATATCAATGAACGTAAGGATGTTGATATGACTCAGGAGTCGGTGGACACATGCGACCTGCTGTGCCTCGATCTGCCGCACGCAGAAACTATCCGGACTGCGCTACCCGAGGTGACCGCGGTCGACCGTGCCGCCGCCGGAGCTCGCGCACTCGGTGATCCCACCCGGCTACGTGTAGCGACGGCGTTGCTGTCGGGCGAGGAATTATGCGTCTGCGACCTCGCGTGGGTGGTAGGCCTGGCGCAGAACCTTGTCTCGCACCATCTGCGCTTACTCAAGGGCGCCGGCCTGGTGACCGGGCGCCGGCACGGACGGTTGGTGATGTACGCGTTGACCCCCTCCGGCCACGCTCTCGTGACAGCCGTTCTAGCGATTGCATGTGTCTCCGTACCAGCCACGACGACGTCATCGGCGGCGGCCACAGTGCAGGGGCGAGCTCATGGCTGACGCATGCTGCGGACCATCAGATCCCGCCGACCTCGACGCCGAGGTCGATCAGGGCCCGGTTCGGTTGTGGCAGGTGCGCGAGCTGCGTTTCGCCGCCGCCGCAGCAGTGTTCCTCGCGCTCGGCTGGATCATCGGAGGCTCTCTGTCAGAGACCGCGGGCATCGTCGTGGAACTGGTCGCGGTCGTCGTCGCTGCCTCAACGTTCGTGCCGTCGACGCTGAGGTCGCTGCGCCACGGGCGCATCGGTGTCGGAACGCTGATGACGATCGCCGCGATCGGGGCTGTGGCGCTGGGCCAAATACCCGAGGCTGCGCTGCTGGGAATCTTGTTCTCGGTCGCTGAAGGACTCGAGCATTACGCGGTCACCAAGACCCGGCGCGGGCTGCGGGCACTGCTCGCGCTGGTTCCACCGACCGCGTCGGTGATTCGTGAGGGTCGCGAGATCACCGTGTCCCCTGATGAGTTGATCATCGGCGATGTGCTGGTGGTGCGTCCCGGTGAGCGCGCGTCGACCGACGGGACGATCACCGCGGGCACTACCAGCGTGGATATGTCGGCGATCACCGGCGAATCTGTTCCGGTGGAGGCGGGTCCGGGCGACTTGCTCTACGCCGGCGCCATCAACGGTGGCGGTGCGATCGAAGTCCGCGTGACCGCCCGCGCCGCGGATAGTTCCCTGGCCCGCATCGTTCACATCGTCGAGCAAGCGCAGGAACGCAAAGGCGCCGGCCAACGTCTCGCCGACCGCATCGCCCGCCCCCTGGTCCCCGCCATCATGGTGCTCGCGGCGCTCGTGGCAGGTATCGGTGCGCTGCTCGGTGATCCCCTGCTGTGGCTCGAACGCGGCCTGGTAGTCCTCGTTGCCGCGTCCCCGTGTGCGTTAGCGATCGCGGTGCCGCTGACGGTGGTCGCCGCGATCGGCGCCGCCAGCCGCCATGGCGCACTGGTCAAAGGCGGTGCTGCACTAGAGGAGTTGGGACGGGTCCGCGTCGTCGCACTGGACAAGACCGGCACCTTGACCCGCGGCACTCCGGAGGTCATCGCCGTGGTGAGCACACCCGAGATCACCCGCGAAGACGCGTTGTCCTATGCCGCCGCGCTCGAGGCACGCAGCGAGCACCCGCTGGCGAGCGCCATTCTCGCGGCCGCACCTGCCCTGGACTCACCTGCCGAGGACGTCACCGCGATCGCCGGTCACGGACTCACCGGCCAGATACGCGGACAGCAACTGCGCCTGGGCAAACCCGGGTGGCTCGATCCTGGCGCGCTCGCCGGCGAGGTCACCCGGTTGCAGAGCGACGGTGCCACCGTCGTGCTGATCGAACGCGATGGCACCGTCGTCGCCGCCATCGCCGTCCGCGATGAGCTTCGCCCCGAGGCCGCTGAAACGGTCGCTCAGCTGACGGCGCTGGGTGTCAACTCGGTCATGCTGACCGGGGACAACGATCGCACCGCACACGCCTTGGCCACGGCGGCCGGAATCAGCACCGTCCATTCCGAACTGCTTCCCGAAGACAAAGCCGACTTGCTGCCCACGCTGGCGCGCGGGCGGGCGATCGCCATGGTCGGCGACGGCGTCAACGACGCCCCAGCGTTGGCCACCGCCGATGTCGGAATCGCAATGGGAGCGATGGGTACCGACGTCGCCATCGAAACCGCCGATGTGGCGTTGATGGGCGAAGATCTCCGCCATCTCCCCCACGTGCTGTCCCACGCTCGGCGCGCACGCCGAATCATGGTGCAGAACATAGGATTCTCTCTGGCCATCATCGGTGTGCTGATTCCGCTGGCCGCCACGGGCGTCCTCGGCCTGGCCACGGTGGTCTTCGTCCACGAACTCGCAGAAGTGCTGGTGATCGCCAACGCGATTCGCGCTGCCCGGACGAAAGCACTGCCAGGCACCGGTGCCATGCCCCGGGTAACCCGCGGCAAGCTCAACATCTCGGTGGCGCCCTACAACGACACAGGCGACGCCTGCTGCGCCCCGGTATCCGCCACCACCACCGATCAGCCACGGCCGGTGCCCGAGGTGCCCCTGCTGCCGACTCCACGATTACGCGGCGCGGCGACCAGCACGAGTTGTGCTGCCACTACAGAACCAGGGTGCAGCTGCTGTTCGAGCCCGTCGGATGACGCCGATGACGCACCGAGTAGCTCACCAACGCCCCATCGCGAACGCCACTGAAGCAACCACGCCGCGTCAGGTGCGTTGGCGTGATCTCCACGTGCGTACAACCAGTGCCGCCAGGACCGCGGCAGCACAGATCCCTTCTCCTGCTGCTCCGATCCGCGTCGCCAGAGTCGTCGTTGTCCCCAGCGGCACCCGCGCGATGAGGACATCAGGGGTGAACAGCGCTGTGCGTTGTGCAACGGTCCCATCAGGCTCGATGATCGCGCTCACCCCACTGGTTGCTGCGATGACCACCGCCCTACCGTGCTCGACTGCCCGCACCCGCGACATCGCGAGTTGCTGGTAGGTCATCTCGGTGCGCCCGAACGTCGCGTTGTTGGTCGGTACGGCGATCAGTTGCGCGCCGGCGCGCACCGAGTCGGTCACCAGATCGTCGAACGCGACTTCGTAGCAGGTCGCCACCGCCACCGGTACACCTGCAAGATCGACGACACCATTGCCCGTGCCAGGAACGAAGTTGCCGGCCCGGCTGGCGTAGGACGACAGCTGTGTCATCAGTTCCCGCAGCGGCAAGTACTCCCCGAACGGCACCAGCTGACGTTTGTCGTGCTCCTGACCAGGACCGGTAACCGGATCCCACACCACCAACGTGTTGCGGGACGTGCCGTTGCTCCCGGCGATCACCGCTCCCACCAGGATCGGCACCCCGATCGCCCGCGCGGCACGATCAATCTGCGCCGCAGCATCGCGGTTACCGAACGGGTCGATGTCGGATGAGTTCTCCGGCCACACCACCACATCGGGACGCACGACCCGCCCAGAGCGGACCTGCTCTGCCAGGTCGAGGGTGCGTTGGACATGATTGTCGAGCACTGCGCGCCGCTGAGCATTGAAATCCAACCCCAGCCGCGGCACATTGCCCTGCACCACTGCCACCGTCACCGACCGCTCCCCCGCGTCATCGCCTCCCCCCGCGGGCGTCATCGTCCACACCAGCAGTCCAATCACGGCAACCGTGGCCGCAGGCCCGGCCAACGTTTGAGGCTGCCGGCGGACCACCGCCCCCGCCGCCGCGGCCAGGGCCGCGCCGAGCAGCACCACAACGAACGACAACCCCGGCGCGCCGGCCAGCGCCGCCAACGGCAGGAGCAACCCGTCGGGTTGACCGAATGCGATTCGGCCCCAAGGGAAACCGCCAAACGGTATCCGGGAACGAACAGCTTCGACTGCCACCCAGGCGCCTGCCAACCACACCGGCGCGCCGCGCCATCTGCCCAGTGCCGCTGCCAACACCCCGAAGACCCCGAACGCCACCGCCTGGACTGCTGCCAAGACCAGCCACGGCACCGCACCCACATAGATGCCGACCCACGGCAGCAAAGGCACGAAAAACCCCAGCCCAGCCAGATAGCCATAGCCGGATGCCGCCCACAACGACCGCCCCCGCAGCGTCACCACCAGAACCGCGATAGCCAACGGGGCCAGGAACCACAGCTGACGCGGAGGGAAACTCACATACAGCATGCCGCCGGCGCCGACCGCAGCAGCGCTGCGCAACACCGGATGAAGCATCGGTGGAAACGACGCACCGGCCCGCCGAGCACCCGAAGAACTCACCACCGCGCACCGCACCCCTCACCGAAGTTTGTCGAGCGCACCGATCCGCCCGCGGGCGCCCGGCCGGGGCCGCGCGCCTGTAAACTACTAGCTAACGTAGTAGTAGTTTGACGGGAGTGAACATCGTGGCAGGTCAAGCGCTGAAGGTTCGACTCGAGTCGAGGGTGCCCCGGTGAGCCGCAACGTCAAGATCTCACTCGCCGTGGTGATCGTGTTCTGCCTGGCGCTGACAGTGGTGTTCGTGGTGTCCCGGGCCGGCGACAGCGAACAGGCCGACGCCCAGGCGAGCATGACGGTACGGGATGATTCCCCACGTCTATCGACTCCGACCGAGTCCAAGGCAACATTCGTGGAATTCCTGGACTTCGAATGTGAAGGGTGCGGGGCGGCATACCCGGCGGTGGAGCAGCTTCGCCAAACATACGGCGATCAGGTCACGTTCGTGGTCCGCTACTTCCCGCTCCCCGGGCATTTCAACGCTGACCGCGCGGCACGGGCCGTTGCCGCCGCGGCCGAGCAAGGCCAGTTCGAACCGATGTACCGCAAGATGTTCGACACCCAACGCAGCTGGGGTGAGCAGCGGGTACCGCTGGACGATCTGTTCTTCTCCTATGCCCAGGAGCTCGGTCTGGACATGGATCGATTTGCCGCCGACTACAACTCGCAGGCCACCCGCGAACTCATCGACCGCGATGTCGCTGACGGCAAAGCGCTAGGTGTCACCGGCACACCCACCTTCTTCATCAACGACGAACTCATCAAACCCGAGAGCTATGACGATCTGAGCTCGGCGCTCGAATCCGCACTACGCCAGTGACCGTCCCACCACCACCCCGCCAGGCCTCGCCATCCTCGCCCACGGCGGCAGCTACACGATTCCCAGTGTCTCCGCGACTGCTCGCGTGGATCCTTGCGGTCTGCGGAAGTATCGGGCTCATCGCTGCGTTCACGCTGACGGTTGAAAAGTTCGAACTGGCAACCGATCCGGCGTACACACCGACCTGCAGTATCAACCCGATCGTCAATTGCGGATCGGTGATGGACACCCCCCAGGCGGTCGTCTTCGGGTTTCCCAACTCACTGATCGGAATTGCCGGCTTCTCCGCGCTGATTGCTGTCGCGGTCCTGATGGGGAGCCGGCCGCCCACCTGGGTCATGATCGGGCTGCAGAGTGGGTTGACGGGTGCGGTGGTGTTCGTCCATTGGCTGATCTTCCAGAGCCTGTACCGAATCAACGCGCTCTGTCCGTACTGCATGGCCGTGTGGGTGGTTGTCGTGGTTGCCTTTTGGTATGTGAGCCTGCGCAATGCCGACCATTTCTGCCCACCCGGGACAGCGCGCCGAGCCCTCGATGCGATCCTCACGGTGCACACCGTGGTACCGCTGGTGTGGGTGCTGGCAGTGATCGCCCTGATCGCCCACCGTTTCTGGTGGTACTGGTCGACGCTGATGTGACACCTCCGGGGCAGCGCCCGGCCCGAGACGGCAGACTCGCGTAGCAGAGATCCGCACTCGCGCAGACCGCAGGTGTGGTGTGACGCCGATGTGATCCCTCACGGGTGATGGGTGGCTAACGCTTCCTCGTGGTGGCGCTGGGCGCTGGTCTCGAGCTGGAAGGTGGAATGCTCGAAGGAGATGGCGAAGTGGGTCGCCACGCAGGTCCGGATGTCATCCAACATGGTGGGGGCGTGGCCGTCCTGGAAGCAGTCGTCATCGACCACAATGTGAGCGCTGATGATCGGTAGGCCCGTGGCCACCGTCGATGCGTGAAGGTCGTGCACGTCGTGCACACGGTCCATCTCGAGGATGTGGGCCCTGACGTCGTCGAGATCGATCCCTTTCGGGGTGAATTCCATCAGCACCCGCGTCGTCTCGGCCATGAGTTTGAGGGCGCGGGGTGCGATGAGCGCGGCGATGAACAACCCGGCCAGCGCGTCAGCTTGTTGGAAACCGGTGGTAGCGATGACGATTGCGGCGACGATCACACCCAGCGATCCCAGTGCGTCGTTGAGGACCTCCAGAAACGCCGCTCGCATGTTGAAGTTGGCGCCGCGTCCCGAGGCGAGCACGAGCATGGCGACGATGTTCGCCACGAGTCCGATGACTCCGAAGAGCAGGAGTTCGGTCGAGGGCACCTCGGGTGGCGAGAACAGTCGTCGTACGCCTTCGACAGCAGCGTAGAGGCCCACAGCGAGCAGCAGCGAGGCCTGCCCCAGAGCGGCGATGACCTCGATGCGCCGCAGTCCCCAGGTGCGGGTTTTGTTGACCGGGCGGTGCATCACGGTTGCTGCGACGAGCGCGACCGCTAAACCGATCGCATCTGTCGCGGCGTGCGCGGTGTCGGTCAGTAGCGCCAGACTTCCCGTGATCACCGACCCGACAAGCTGGGCCACGACAATGATCCCCGTCAGAGCAAACGCGATCGCCAACCGGACACGCAGCGACGAGTCGCTGGATGCGGGGTCGGTTGGTCCGTGATTGTGTCCGGCTCCCATGCGTCGTACTCCCTCTCATCCACACCCAGATAGCTACGCTGTCCACATATATCAATACATGCGCATGTGACTATATGACAGACCGGGGCGGAACGGAACCGGCGGATCACGTCACGACTGAATCGGGATGTGCTGAGATGGCCCGACGTCGGCGGCGTGACGCCGGTGGTGTTGGGTCTCGTGACGGTGCGGTGACCGGAAGCCGGTGGTGTTGGGTCCGTCGAACCGGCGCCGCCACTACAGGCCTCAGATGGGTAGTCAGATGGGTAGTTGGGTATCGGTGATGAACGCGTCGCGGACCCACACGATGAATTGATCCCACAGGCCGGTGATCAAGGCGATACCTACCGCGATCATCATGGCGCCGCCGACGATCTGGATCATGCGGGCGTGGGTCCGCAACCAGCCGAGGCTGCGCAACGCCCATGCCGAGGAAAACGCAAGCACGACAAAAGGAATACCAAGGCCCGCGCAGTACGCCACGATCAGCGCGACGCCCTTGGCTGCGGTGGCACCTTCGGTGCCGCTGGCCGTCGCAATGACCGCCGCGAGCGTGGGCCCTAGGCATGGGGTCCACCCGAGTGCAAAGACCCCGCCGAGCAGCGGAGCGCCGGCGATGTTGGAGACGCGGCGGGGGGCGAACCGTCGTTCCTGTTGCAGTGCCGGCACCAGCCCGATGAACACCAGGCCCATGATGATGGTGACCACGCCGCCGATGCGTTGGAGGACTTCACGATTCACCACGAAAGTGGTGGTGACTCCGAGTACGGTGGCGGTCGCTGCCACGAAGACCACCGTGAAACCGAGGACGAACAGGCCTGCGGCGAGCGCCACGCGCGAACGACCCCGCTTGTTCGGCTCCCCCACCGACACCGCAGGCGCCTCGGCGCCGACCACGCCAGCCAGATACGACAGATACCCCGGAACGAGGGGGACCACGCACGGTGAGGCGAACGACACCAGCCCGGCGATCACACACGCAAGCAGCGCCAGCAGGAGCGGACCGCTGGCGACGAGGTCGGCAAACGTCTCGCCGACCGCAGCCTGCACTTCGACCGACTGCGGGGTCATTGGGGTTGTGCCACAGGCTCAGCGAGGACTCGCTGAACTGTTGACCCGAGTTCGTCGGCGGTAATGGCCTTGAGGAACACCGCGGCCGGACGGTGGTCGCGGTCGAGCACGATGGTGGTCGGCACCACCGACGTTGGGGTGGTCAGCGCAGCCAGGGTCAGACCGGCAAAGTCGTAGATCGAGGGAAAGGCGACCTTTCTGTCGATCATGAAGTCCTTCGCCGCTTGCCGGTTATCGCGCAGATTGATACCGAGGAACTCGACTCCCGAGGCCTTGTTCTGGGCGTAGACATGCTCGAGGTCGTCGGCTTCTCCCCGGCAGGGTCCACACCACGAACCCCAGACGTTGATGACGACGACTTTGCCTGCGAAGTCGTCGAGTCCGATGGTCTGGTCGGTCACCACGTCAGGGCCGGAGACGTCAGCGATCCGCTGACGGCTCGAGGGCGGATCGTAGGTGATGACCGTCTGCCCGCCGGGCGAGACGAACTGAAAGGTTCCCCCCTGCGCAACGGCGTCGTCGCCAGCGCTACCACAACCCGACGCTACCCACGGCACCACGCATATCAGCGCCAGGACCGCCGCCCGCACCGCGGATACCCTTCTCCCCTGCTGCACCAGCACTCCTCGACGTTGATCTACTACGCAGCGTGGTAGATCACCATTCGAATTGTCAACATGACCATAGTTTTTGTGACATCCACCGACCGGAACCCCACTTCTCGCGACGTGCATTTTGCGGCGTCACCTCGTGTAAGAGATGCGCTCACCTGCAATTACCCTGTGTTCAGGGCGAGTTTCCGGCTTGGCAGTCACTGCGCATCCGCAACTACATCACCTAGTAGTAGAGGCCCGCGATTGCGATGGGCACTCAATCAGATCGTGTTACTGCTGTGACCTGTGGGGCCTATGGTTCGAACGGAGGGCTGCCGATCGTGGCCTCATGTGCACCTGGCGTGTGGTGCTGAACGTCAGTGCGTCGCGCCCGTCTCCGGAAGGTCTCGCTGGCATGCCTATGTCGTCCCTCACCCGCCGCTGCGGCGCTCCACGGCCCTGTCTGAGACTGGGGGTCGCGGGAATCGTTGCTGCGGTTCTGCTGAGCTTCTCAATTGACGCTCGAGCGCGAGCCGACGCCGATGCCACCCACGTGACTCAGCAGTTCGCCCAACTGGTCGCCGAGACGATCTCGGCGACACTGGGCGGCCCGGCGATGGGAACCCTCGCCGACGAGATCCGAACAGTCAGCACATGTCTGGCCGATCGAGCGCGCCCAGTCGAGCCGCCAGTGCCAGCCGAGGATCCCATCACTGCGGTGGGATGCTTCGCCGCCGTGCTCGGCGCGGGACGAGCAGCCGCCGAACTGATTGTCGACGCGCTGCCGATCGGGCGGCTGCTGGCGCTTCTGGCTTTCGAGATGCGTCCCCACGATCCCGCGGCTGCGCACCCGGCACCAGCTGGTCCACCCGTCTATTCGTCGCCGTCGCCGGGGTCGGTGGTCGCTCCCACGAACGGCCGAGTGACCTCCACCTTCGGTGACGGCCGCGGCCATCAGGGTATGGACATCGGCAACGACCTGGGGGCACCGATTTTCGCGGTCACCGACGGCGAAGTGATCAACTCGGGGCCAGCTGAAGGCTTCGGGTTGTGGGTACGCATCCGGCATGCCGACGGAACAATCACGACCTACGGCCACAACGACGACAATCTCATCGACGCGGCAGCGCCGGTCACGGTCGGTCAACCCATTGCCACGGTGGGCAATCGCGGTAACTCGACCGGGCCTCATCTGCACTTCGAGGTTGCTGATGCATCCGGCGCCGCCCTCGACCCGGTGCGATGGCTCGCCGAACGCGGCGTCAGTCTGCCCTCCGACAGCGACGCCGAACCTACTATCACGCCCAACGAACCGTCGGGCACCGGAAGCGCAGACCTCTGGCGGTAAGGGTGGGCGCGGCGCACGGCCGCGGCGGACCGGTCGGGCCGATCTCAATGAGGGAGGCGACCTTTCGTCGCGGTCCTGTCGCCTCCCGGTTGCGACTCGGAATTCCAGTATCAACTATGCTACCTAGTAGTTAATCGACTACAGTCCGTAGTAACGGCCCGGGAAGTCGCACGCACGATGCGCGTGTTGCTTCGATCAGGGCCGCCATTTTTTCAAGTCAGATGGAGGCCTCATGACCGCGGTGTCCCCGCGCCCGCCCGAGGTGGTCGCCACGCGGCCCTATCCCGAGCGGCGAAAGGCCAAAGGGTCATTCATCTACACGATGCTGACCACGACCGATCACAAGCTGATCGGCATGATGTACATCGTCGCGTGCTTCGGGTTCTTCCTCATCGGCGGACTGATGGCGCTGCTGATGCGCGGAGAACTCACGACGCCGGGCATGCAATTCCTCTCGACCGAGCAGTACAACCAGCTGTTCACCATGCACGGCACGATCATGCTGCTGATGTATGCCACCCCCATCGTGATCGGCTTCGCCAACTTCGTACTGCCCCTGCAGATCGGCGCTCCCGACGTCGCCTTCCCGCGGCTCAACGCACTGGGTTTCTGGCTGTTCGTCTTCGGTTCGACCATCGCGATTGCCGGCTTCATCACCCCAGGTGGCGCCGCGGACTTCGGCTGGACCGCCTACACCCCGCTCAGCGACGCCATCCACTCACCCGGCGTCGGCTCCGACATGTGGTTCCTCGGACTGACCGTGTCTGGTCTGGGCACCATCCTGGGCGCGGTCAACATGGTCACCACGGTCATCTGTCTGCGCGCACCGGGAATGACGATGTTCCGTATGCCGATCTTCACGTGGAACATCCTGGTCACCAGTGTGCTGATCTTGCTGGTGTTCCCGCTGCTCACCGCGGCATTACTCGGCGCCGAAGTCGACCGCCAGTTCGGCGCGCATCTGTTCGATCCGGCCAACGGCGGCGCCATTCTCTGGCAGCACATGTTCTGGTTCTTCGGTCACCCCGAGGTGTACATCATCGCGCTGCCGTTCTTCGGCATCGTCTCCGAAATCTTCCCGGTCTTCAGCCGTAAACCGTTGTTCGGGTACTCAGGACTGGTCTACGCCACCCTCGCCATCGCCGCCCTGTCGGTCGCGGTGTGGGCACACCACATGTACGTCACTGGCGCCGTGCTGTTGCCGTTCTTCTCCTTCATGACCTTCCTGATCGCGGTACCCACGGGCGTGAAGTTCTTCAACTGGATCGGCACAATGTGGCGGGGCCACATGACCTTTGAAACCCCGATGCTGTTCTCGGTCGGCTTCATGGTCACCTTCCTGTTCGGCGGACTCACCGGTGTGCTCCTGGCCAGCCCGCCGATCGACTTCCAACTCTCCGACAGCTACTTCGTGGTCGCCCACTTCCACTACGTGCTGTTCGGCACGATCGTGTTCGCCACCTACGCCGGCATCTACTTCTGGTTCCCGAAGATGACCGGACGACTGCTCGACGAACGCTTGGGCAAAATCCATTTCTGGCTGACGTTCATTGGCTTTCACCTCACCTTCTTGGTGCAGCACTGGCTCGGAGCCGAAGGCATGCCCCGCCGATACGCCGACTACCTGCCCTCAGACGGCTTCACCACGCTCAACATCATCTCCACCGCCGGCGCGTTCGTCCTCGGCGTCTCGACACTGCCGTTCCTGTGGAACGTTTTCCGCAGCTACCGCTACGGCGAGGTCGTCACCGTCGACGATCCATGGGGCTTCGGCAACTCCCTGGAGTGGGCCACCAGCTGCCCGCCGCCGCGCCACAACTTCACCGAACTGCCCCGCATCCGGTCGGAGCGTCCGGCGTTCGAACTGCACTACCCGCATATGGTGGAGCGGCTGCGCGCCGAAGCCCACGTCGGCACACGGCACGGTGAACCCAGCGAGGCGGCCGAAGAAGTCCGCCGTGCGCCGCTGACCACCGGAGACCACGAAGCATCTACAGATCCCGACCCGGAGAGCCGACCGTGAGCAACTACCCCTACCCTGCCCTCGACCAGGCCGTCCCGCGAACGCGCCGCCCGCTGACCGTTCCGCGGTGGTTCGCCATCCTCGCAGTCGGCTACACCGCGGTGATGACCTTTGCGCTGACCCTGCTCGCAGGTTCTGTCCTCGCTCAGGGCACTCCCCTGCTGCTGTGGCTGATCGCGGCGACCGCGGCAACGTGTGCGGCCCGCGGTGCGGCCGCGGTCGCGACCCGCGCAATGCAACCAGCACGAGGCCGTGCGGCGCGGCCGTAGCCGAAGCACCTCACCACCGACCCCCGCGGCCGCGGAGAGACCCGTCGCTACGCCGCGTCAGGCGAGACCACGAGCCACCGGGCCTTTCCCAAGATCACCGGGCCTGACCGAGAGCGAATCGGCTGGTGGAGCAAGGGTTAGCGGTCCCGGTCGAGCATCGGTTGGCGCTGCTCAGCACCGCACACCATGTATTTGGTACCGAACACGCAGGGTGTCGCGATAGCGCGACTGACTGGGTGTGCCGCCCGCGCAGGCAGCTGCGATCGACACGCTGAGACGAGCACCCGGTGAACAGCCTCCGCTACCGGTGGCGCAGCCAGGCGCGACACCCACGGGCGTCGAGCCGCAGCCACTGAGGAGCGAACTGGGCGTGACCGGGACTTATGCGGTAAGCCCATGCACGAGAACCGACAACACCGGAAGTGCCGCAGCCGTACACAACGCAGCACCCAGGAGGGGCAACACGCTCGCCGCAGCGTAGGTCGACTTCGTCGGCTCGATCGCGCCGTTCTCGAGCATTAGCAATCGGTAGCGCGTCGAGTGCGGCATGGGGGTCCCGGGGCCTACACCCTGGCCGGTCACATGCGCGAGTGCGCTGCGCACGGCAGCCGTGCTGGTCACCCGAGCAGCCGACATGTCGGCATCTGCTTCGATCAAGGCCGCGACTGCCGTCGGCGCCCGGCGAAACAGCGGCACAAAGGGCAGAGCACGTGCCATCACATCGCAGACCGCCAGAACGCGGTCATGCCGCGACCTCAGATGGGCGAACTCGTGCGCCAGTACTGCGGCCCGCGCCTCGGCGGGCACGTCTGTGCGCAGCGCACTTGTTGCCACAACGAAACCACTGCGCCCGCCGACGCAGTACGCCATGGGGTGGGGATGATCGATCCAGAGCACGTCGGGGGTGTCGGGTTCGGTACTGCCCACCACAGCAACGACATCGCGATGAAGACGGTGCACGCGATGCACATCGCGGGTGTGACGAGCGCACGACATCGCGGTGCGAGCGACCGCGGCGATCACCACCACGGCCACGGCAATGCCATACACCTGGCTGAAATCGTCGCGCACCGCGTGCAGGACAGCTCCCGCGCACCGAGCCAAGGTGTCAACGAAGCGTTCGGCCGGCGGCGGATCCGGCCACAACGCCGACAGCGCCGACAGAATCAACAATCCCACCGCCGTGGCGATACTGCTGACCCAGGCGGTGATCAGTACCCGCGGTGACCATCGCTGGGGCAATCGGTCGAGAACGTAGGGACCCAACACGCCCAGCACGGCCGCGCCCACCAGGTGGGCCAATGCGACGCTCACACTCTCAGCGCTTCCTCGGACGATCCGTCCGCGTCCGGGACAGGTGCTCGCTGAGGACCGCGCGCTCCTCGGGAGTAACCATCCGGGCGAAGTGCATCAGCACCGCCGTCGAATCGCCGCTGGCATCGAGCACCTGCCGCAGTGTCTGCGACGTCGCCTCCTCCCGCGACTGCAACGGGAAGTACCGATAGGCGCGGCTGATCTTCTCGCGACCCGCGAAGCCCTTCTTGTGCAGATTGGTGACCACGGTCAACACCGTCGTGTACGCCAAGTCGCGGTCGGCCAGCGCATCGACGATGTCGTGCACACTCATCGCCGCCGAAGCGCCCCACAGCACATCCATCACCGCGCGTTCCAACGAACCCAACTGAGTCACCGTCGCCTGCCTGATCGCCTCGTATTTGCTGCCAGTCTAGAACAAACTACCCTGCTTAGTAGCCGAAGCCTGGTTGCCTCAGCCCTGCTGCCACTGCCCCACGGGGGCCCTCGCATCTTGCGGTGCCGGACCCTCACCGCCTACTGAAAGCGCCCACCCGTGACCGACCTCGTTGACCACACGCACCCAACACGCCGCATCCAACTCGATGTGGGCGGGATGACCTGCGGTGCGTGCGCAGCTCGGGTGGAACGCAAACTCAACAAGCTCGACGGCGTGCGCGCCTCGGTCAACTACGCCACACGGCGAGCCACCGTGGAACTCGATACCCACGCACACGTCGCCGATGCTATCGACGCCGTGCACACAGCAGGGTATGCGGCTGCGGAACTGTCCGAGCAGGCCCCTGCCGTCAACGAAGATTCAGCGACTGCGAAGGCACTGTTCACCCGGCTGATCGTCGCGCTAGCCCTGTTCGTGCCCCTGGCCAACCTCTCCGTGGTGCTTGCTGTCGTCCCCGACCTTCGCTTTCCCGGCTGGCAAGCAGTGTTGGTGGCGCTTGCCGCGCCGGTGGTGACCTACTGCGCGTGGCCCTTCTACCGCACCGCGGTGCGCACGTTGCGGACCGGCGTGGCCACGATGGACACCCTCGTCTCGCTGGGAGTGCTGGCCGCGACCGCACTGTCGGTGTACTCGATGTTCTCGGCCGAAGCGACCTCGACCGCAGGCCAGGGGGTGTGGTCGGCAATCTTTTCCAGCGACTCCATCTATCTCGAAGTTGCAGCCGGTGTCACCGTCTTCGTGCTGGCAGGACGCTACTACGAGGCGCGTGCCCGGGCACAAGCTGTTCAAGCACTGACGGCGCTGGCCGCTCTGCGTGCCACCGACGCCCGAGTCGAGTGCGCAGGGGACACGACCATGCTCATACCCCTCGCGGAACTCAAAGTGGGGCAACGACTCATCGTGCTGCCGGGAGAGACCATTCCATCAGATGGGCAGGTGATCGAGGGCGCCGCCAGTGTGGACCTCAGCGCCATGACCGGTGAGACGACGCCGGTTCAGGTGTCAGCCGAGCAAGGCTCCACCGCCGTCGGGGGCACGACGTGCCTCGACGGGCGACTACGCGTCGAAGTCACCGCAGTCGGTGACGACACCCGCCTGGCCGAGATGATCGCGCTGGTCGACAGCGCGCAGACAGCCAAGGCTCGCGCTCAACGCGTCGCCGACCGTATCGCCGCGATCTTCGTTCCGTGTGTCATCGCCCTAGCCGCAGCCACTGTCGTGGGCTGGTCGCTCACCGGGGCGTCATGGGAGCACGCGGTGAGGGCCGCGGTGGCCGTGCTGGTCATCGCCTGCCCATGCGCGCTGGGCCTGGCCATGCCCATGGCGCTGGTGATCGCTACCGGGCGAGGCGCCCAACTGGGCATCTTCCTCAAAGGACACGCCGCATTGGAACTGTCCGGGACGATCGATGTGGTGGTCTTCGACAAGACCGGCACCCTCACCAACGGGCAGCCACACGTCACCGGCGTATACACCGTCGACGACGACAGTGCCGAGCTGATCCTGGGCTGGGCGGCGACACTCGAGCAGCACACCAGCCACCCCATCGCCACCGCTATCGCTGCCGCGGCCGGTCCGCAGTCGCTTGCCGCACCGGTCGACGAGGTGGTCACCGACGTCGGTAGCGGCGTGCGAGGGGTAATCGACGGAGTGAAGGTGCAGGTGGGTTCCCCGGCATGGATCGCCCGTAGCGCCGCGGTGCCCGCCGCGATCGACGCGCGGCGCACTGACATCGAGCGCTCTGGGGGCACCGCGGTCTATGTCGCAGCCGATGATGCAGTCCGGGGCCTGATCGACATTCGTGATGGCATCAAACCCTCTGCCCGCCAGGCGGTCGATGAGTTGCACCGCATGGGAATTCGCACGTTCCTGGTCACCGGCGATAACGCCGGCGCAGCGCAGCGCACCGCGGAGCAGGTCGGCATCGACGACGTGATCGCCGGGGTGCTCCCGGCCGAGAAAGTGGCCATCATCGACAACGTGCGCAGTAGTGGCGCCGGTGTGGCGATGGTCGGCGACGGCATCAACGACGGGCCCGCACTCGCATCGGCTGATCTGGGCATTGCGATCGGACGCGGTACCGATGTTGCTATCGGCGCCGCCGACATCGTGTTAGTGCGCGATGACCTCACCACCGTCGCTCTGGCGCTGCAACTCGCCTCGGCCACGCGACGCACGATGCGCACCAATCTGGCATGGGCGTTCGGCTACAACCTCGCCGCGCTGCCGCTGGCTGCCGCTGGATTGCTCAATCCTCTGATCGCCGGGGCCGCAATGGCTTTGTCATCGTTTTTCGTCGTCTCCAACAGCCTGCGTTTGCAGAACTTCGCGCGTATAGACCGCTGAAGGTGACAGAGGCTGGGGCTGGGCCAACTGCGAGACCATCGCAGCGACGGTGTGGGAGGTGCCGGCATCAATGGCCGTGGACTCGGACCGATCGGGTCGACGTTCGGCACGCACCCACTGCGCCAACAGCACCAAGCACACCAGCACCATCGGAATCTCGCTGATCACCGCAGCCACCACACCACCCACCCATTGCGTGCGAGCCAGATCGGGATTCCACGGTAGCTGCAACTGGCTGTAGAAAGACTCACCGATCACCGTGGTGGAGGTCATCAGCGCGATACCAAAGAAGGCATGAAAAGGCATGACGGCGAACAGCAGACCAAGCCGCGCCAGAAACGGTAACTGTCTGGGTCCAGGATCAATCCCCACAGTCACCCAGAAGAACAGGTAGCCGATGGCCAGGAACAGCACGCTCATCACGACGTGCCCCCAGTGGTAGCGCACGAGGACGTCGAACACCGGAGTGAAGTACACCAGATACGACGAGCCCACAAACAACGCGAACGCGGCAATCGGATTGAGCAGCAGCTGCAGGCCCCGCGAGCCGAGCACGATCAGCAGCGCCCGCCGGCACGCCGCGCCACCGGTGGTTCCGATCGTCGGCAGCACCCTCAACAGCAAGGTGATCGGCGCACCACCCACCAACAGGATGGGTGCGATCATGGTCAAACCCGTGTGTTCGGCCATGTGCACACTGAACAACGCGTTGCCGTAGGCCTTCAGCCCAGAGCTGGTGGACACCACCACCACAGCGCACCCCGCGACCCACGACACCGTTCGCCGGATCGGCCACCGGTGTCCACTTGCCCGCTCCCGCCGGGCGGCAACGACATAGCCCACGACACCCACCACCGCCGCCACACCCACCACGAGATCAACACGCCACAGCGAGACCAGCGATCCGACATCGGGCGGGCCAGGAAGGGAATACCCCAGGTACACATCCCAGCCCGTAAAAGGGTGGGCAATCAACCCGGGTGCGACCCTGGTGTCCATCACCGCCCAGCACGCCACGGCCACCAGTGCGGTCCCCGTGGCGAAGGCAGAAGCAGTTGCCGGCGTCACCACACCCCGGCGCAAACGCACGAGGTCGGCAATCATTAACACGGTCAGTACAGCCACCAACAACCCCGCGGCGCGACCGAACGCCGACGACCACACATCGGGAGTCCGCAGCAGCAGCGTCACAGCCACCGCGCCCGCCAGTGCCATCACATCGGCGCCCAGGACAATGCCACCAACACGCCGGTCGGCCGCCTCGTCGATGGTCGCCGACCCCAGACCACGAACCCGGAACCGATCAGCCCACCGCAGCCCCACCGACAACGCCAAGCTCACTGCGAAGACGATCACCGCGCCGGTCGTGTAGTCGTGGTCAGGGCCCTGCGCGGCATTGCCGACCACGGGCAGCGCGAGCACACAAATCGCTGCGGGAACCACCAGCGCCACCTGCATCGACCACCGCAGTGACACCGAACCGATCAGCACCACGACACCCGCTGCCGCCACGACCAGCCACGCCAGCGCCGGCAAACTCACACTGAACGCGTAACCGACCTTGCCGCTCGAGACCATCGTGCCCACAGACACGCCGGTGGTGTCTGCGGCCGCGGTGAAAGCCATGAATAGCGCAACGACCACAGAGCACCCCGCGGCGCGGCGGACGCGGCGAAACACTGGATAGACCGCAGCGTCGATGAAGCCTTGCGAGTCAGGCACGGCCGTGAGCACCATCGAGACCAGTCCCCCGAGCATCACCGCAGCCAACGCAAAGCCAGCGAAGTTGCCGACCACATCGGCGACAGCTGTGCCCGCCCCAGGATATGGATCTGCGCTTTCGACGTAGCGACTGGCGCCGGAGATCCAGGCGTAGATCACCAGCGCCACAATTAGCCCACCGACCAGCAGTGCAGCCATCAACCGGGGTACGGCTACGCCGTGCGGAGTTGACGGTGCGGTCGCCTCCGTCGACGGCTTCATATCACCCACCACCTACATGCTACTACTGCGCATAGTAATTACGGCGCACGGACTGAAGAACTGGTAGTCGCGGCTGATTCTCGGCTTGCTTGCCACCGCCTCGGTTCGCTGCGGGGCCGCGTCCGCGCGGGCCCCTACCTAATTTTTCGCAGGATCGGTTCGGGCGCCCACTCCTCATCCCCGGTCTGTCCGCTCCCCCGGGTGCGCCGCGACGCTGGTCCGCCTTCGAGATCAGTGTCGGACCAGCGTCGGACGTTGATTACCCTAGGGGGTATGGTACCAAGGTGGGAGTGGCTCAGTTGTCACTGCCGCGGGTGGGGTCGGGATACGGCCGTCCGGGGTATCGCCAGAAGGGAAGGGCAGCATCGCTATGAGTACGTCTACCGTCACTGTCACCGGGATGACCTGCGGACATTGCGCCTCGTCGGTACGCGAAGAGATCAGCACCCTCGACGGTGTAACCAATGTCGCCGTGGACGTGGCCAGCGGCCAGGTCACCATCGACAGCTCCGCTCCGCTGGAGCGTGACGCTATCCGCAGCGCGGTGCAAGAAGCCGGTTATCAACTCGCTGAGTGAGGTCGCGGGCCGGGCCGCCCCGGTGGTGGCCCGGCTCTCCTCGGCAGCGCAGCGTCGCTGGGCGATCTCCTGACAGACAGGAACATGACAATGAACGTCCCTTCTAAGCTGGGCCTTTTCGCTGGTGCGCTGGCGGTGGTCTTCGTGGCCGCCTACACCGTGGCAGCCGCGGTGGCCCCGGACCGGTCAGGCGCTACTGGGTCGGACTCACCGGCGCACGCCGGACACCAGAGCGCACCGGCCTCGTCTGCCGCCGCGACGCCGGGTGTGCGCGGGGTCACCGTCGGGTCGGGGGGTTATCTGCTCTCCGGACTCGCAGCGCCCGCGCAGACCGGCCAGGCGGGCGTGTTGACGTTTTCGATCACCGACCCCGCCGGTTCGGCGGTCACCGACTACACGGTGGAACACGACAAACAACTGCACCTGATCGTGGTCCGGTCTGACGGCACCGCATTCCGCCACGTGCACCCCACGGTGGATGCTGCTGGGCGGTGGTCGATTCCATGGCAGTGGCAGACGGCCGGCACCTACCGGGTGTATGCCGATTTCGTTCCGGCAGCGACCGGTGAAACCCTGACGCTGACACGCACTCTCGAGGTGGGTGGCGACTATCAACCCCGCCCACCAGCCGGTGAGTCGCGGCGGTCGGAGGTGGCCGGGTTCCAGGTCGAGCTGACCGGTGAGCTGCACGCCGGCACCGACTCAGAGCTGACTGCGACCGTGAGTCGCAACGGTCAGCCGGTCACCACCTTGCAGCCGTATCTGGGTGCCTTCGGGCATCTGGTGGCGTTGCGCGATGGCGACCTGGCCTACCTGCACGTGCATCCCGAAGGCTCGACACCCACGCCAGGGCAGTTGTCCGGGCCGCAGGTGAGGTTCGCGACGAACGCACCGACACCGGGCCGCTACCTGCTCTATCTCGACTTCCAGGTCGACGGACAGGTACACACCGCGACATTCGTCGTCGACACCGCTGCAGAGCGTGTTCGAGCAAGCGCGACATCCTCGTCGTCTCCGGCGTCGTCTGCGTCGGTCCCGCCTGAGCACGCCGGGCACTGACCGCCCGTCATCCATCCCGCCGGCTCAACCCACGTCTTGGAGTCCTCATGACCACCACCTCCCCGTCCCGCTCGGCCGGGTCAGACATCGAACTCGCCGTCAGCGGAATGACGTGCGCGTCGTGCGCGATGCGTATCGAGCGCAAACTCAACAAGCTCGACGGTGTCAGTGCCACAGTCAATTACGCCACCGAGAAGGCGCGTATCACCACCTCGGGTGATCTGGATCCGCAGCTGCTGATCACCGAGATCGAGAACGCCGGCTACCAGGCCACGCTTCCGCCGTCGGCGCAGACCGATCACGATGCGAGCGCAGCGGCGACCGATGAGGCCGCCAGCGACCCCGAGCTGCAGGCATTACGCACTCGTCTGATCGGCGCGGTGGTGCTGTCGGTACCGGTCATCGCGATGGCGATGATCCCGGCGCTGCAGTTCACCTATTGGCAGTGGGCCTCGTTGACCCTGGCCGCCCCGGTCATCGTGTGGGCGGCGTGGCCGTTTCACCGCGCGGCCTGGGTGAACCTGCGTCACGGCACCGCCACCATGGACACCCTGATCTCAGTGGGTACCGGTGCGGCGTTGCTGTGGTCGTTGTACGCCCTGTTCTTCGGTACCGCCGGCACACCCGGGATGACCCATGGCTTCAGTTTTACCGTGGCGCCCTCCGACGGAGCGGGCAACATCTACCTTGAGGTGGCCGCCGGGGTCACCATGTTCGTACTCGCGGGCCGCTACTTCGAGAAACGCTCCAAACGGCAGGCCGGTGCAGCGCTGCGGGCGCTGCTGGAACTCGGCGCCAAAGAGGTCGCCGTCATCAAAGACGGCCACGAACAACGGATCCCGATCAACGAGTTGTCGGTCGGCGAGGAGTTCATCGTGCGGCCGGGAGAAAAGATCGCCACCGACGGTGAGATCGTGTCGGGCACCTCGGCGATCGACGCCAGCATGCTCACCGGCGAATCGCTGCCGGTCGAAGTCGGTCCGGGCGATACCGTCACCGGGGCAACGGTCAACGCCGGCGGGCGGCTGCGCATACGCGCCACCCGCATCGGTGCCGATACCCAGCTAGCCCAGATGGCCACCATGGTCGAACACGCCCAGTCCGGCAAGGCCCATGCCCAGCGGCTGGCCGACCGCATCTCGAGCATCTTCGTGCCCGTGGTCATCGCCATCGCTGTCGCGGTCCTGGGCGCCTGGATCGGGGCGGGTTATCCCATCGAGGCAGCGTTCACTGCTGCGGTGGCCGTGCTGATCATCGCCTGCCCCTGCGCGCTGGGATTGGCCACTCCGACCGCCCTGCTGGTCGGTACCGGACGGGGAGCCCAGCTCGGCATCCTCATCAAGGGACCGGAAGTCTTGGAGACCACCCGCACGATCGACACCGTGGTCCTGGACAAGACCGGCACCGTCACGACCGGTCAGATGACGTTGCTGCACGTGCACACCGATGCCAACACGTCCGACCGCGAAGTACTCGCCCTCGCCGGTGCGCTCGAAGACGCCTCCGAGCATCCCATCGCCACCGCCATCGCCGACGCGGCACGCACCGAGCTCGGCGCCCTGGCCGAGGTCGAGGAATTCACCAACATCGAAGGTATGGGAGTGCAGGGCACCGTCGAGGGCCATGCAGTCCTCGTCGGACGCGACAGCCTGCTCGCCGACTGGGGACTGTCGCTGGACGATCCCGATCTGACAACTGCCCGCGAATCCGCGCAAGCCGCAGGACAAACCGCAGTGATGGTGGCCTGGGACGGACAGATCCGTGCGGTGCTGGTCGTCGCCGACGCCATCAAACCCACCAGCGCCGCAGCCGTCGCCCGACTGCAGGCCATGGGGTTGACTCCGGTCCTACTCACCGGTGACAACCAGAAGGCCGCCGAACACGTCGCACGCGAGGTCGGCATCTCCACCGTGATCGCCGAAGTCCTGCCCGCCGACAAAGTCCAGGCCGTCACCGCACTGCAGAACGACGGCAAAGTCGTGGCCATGGTCGGCGACGGGGTCAACGACGCCGCAGCGCTGGCCTCGGCCGACCTCGGCCTGGCCATGGGCACCGGCACCGACGTGGCCATGCAAGCCGCCGACATCACCCTGGTCCGTGGCGACCTCAACGCCGCCGCGGACGCGATCGCCCTGGCCCGCAAGACGCTGGCGACGATCAAGACCAACCTGTTCTGGGCCTTCGCCTACAACGTCGCCGCCATCCCCCTCGCCGCACTCGGGTTGCTCAACCCCATGCTCGCCGGCGCCGCGATGGCCTTCTCCAGCGTGTTCGTCGTCAG
Source organism: Gordonia sp. p3-SID1431 (assembly GCF_025143765.1). Classification (NCBI taxonomy): domain Bacteria; kingdom Bacillati; phylum Actinomycetota; class Actinomycetes; order Mycobacteriales; family Gordoniaceae; genus Gordonia; species Gordonia sp. p3-SID1431. Next base: position 12,363 of record NZ_JAMBDT010000008.1, on the reverse strand, counting down.
CAACAGCCTGCGGCTTCGTGCCTTCACCTCACGCACCACACCCGGTGACGACAACCGCACCTCCCACACACCCTCGACACATACCCCCCAGGGGTATAAGGTGGCGTCATGAACGAGCACACCTCTGCTGAACACGCCGGTCACACGGCCGCCGATCAGCACCACCACGGCCAGGTTGAGCACCACGAGGCGGTGCTCGATCACACCGGACATCACCACCCCGATTCCTCTGCCGGACAACGCCATCACGGTTCCGACGACCACGCCGGTCACGACAGTCACAGTGGTCATGCCGGTCACGGCGGTCACGGGCACGGCGGGCATGGTGACCATGTGGGCCAGTTCCGGCAGTTGTTCTGGATCATGCTCGTCCTCGCAGTGCCGGTCGTCGCGTTCTCACCGATGTTTGCCATGCTCATCGGCTATCAGCTGCCCGATACCGGAGTGGTCCAATGGATTTCCCCGGTACTGGGCACGGTGATGTTCGCCTGGGGCGGGCGTCCGTTCCTGTCGGGGGCCGTAAGTGAATTACGCTCGCGCACACCGGGCATGATGTTGCTGATCGCTCTGGCGATCACGGTGGCCTTCGTCGCCTCGTGGGGAGCCAGTCTCGAGGTTGTGCACCATGAACTGGACTTCTGGTGGGAACTGGCCCTGCTGATCGTCATCATGCTGCTCGGGCACTGGATCGAGATGCGGTCGCTGGCCCAGACGACCTCGGCGCTGGACTCGTTGGCGGCACTGCTGCCCGATGAGGCCGAACGCGTCGACGGTGAACAGATCAGCATTGTGGCCCCGGCGCAGTTGCAGGTCGGGGATGTGGTGATCGTGCGCCCTGGTGCCAGCGTTCCCGCCGACGGCCGCGTCATCGACGGAACCGCCGAGGTCGACGAATCGATGGTGACCGGTGAATCGCGCACCGTCCGCCGTGGCGTAGGTGATCCGGTCGTCGCCGGAACGGTGGCCACCGATTCCGGTCTACGCGTGCAAGTCACCGCGACCGGTGAGAACACTGCGTTGGCCGGTATCCAGCGGCTGGTCACCGACGCCCAGAATTCGTCGTCACGTGCGCAACGCCTCGCCGATTCCGCGGCCGCGCTGCTGTTTTGGTTCGCACTGACCGCTGCGGTCATCACCGCGATCGTGTGGACGGTGATCGGTCAACCCGATGACGCGGTCATCCGCACGATCACCGTGCTGGTCATCGCCTGCCCGCACGCACTCGGGCTGGCCATACCGCTGGTGGTCGCCATCGCCACCGAACGCGCTGCCCGCGGGGGAGTGCTGATCAAAGACCGCCTCGCCCTGGAAGCTATGCGCACCGTGGACGCAGTGCTGTTCGACAAGACCGGAACCCTCACCAAGGGGGAACCGACTGTGATCGCCGTCGAGCCCGCCCCTGGTAGCGACGCCGAGGACGTGCTGGCCGCCGCTGCCGCCGCCGAAGCGGACAGCGAACACCCCCTGGCCCGGGCGATTGTCGCCGCCGCCCGAGACCGGGCCCTGCAGATCCCCTCGGCCACCGAGTTCACCTCCTCACCCGCGGTCGGGGTCAGCGCCCATGTCGAAGGGACGGTCGTGCGGGTCGGCGGGCCGCGCATGCTCGAGGAGCACCGCCGGCACGAACTCGCCATCGCCGAGCAGTGGCGCGCCGACGGGGCCATCATCTTGCACGTCGTGCGTGACGACGAGGTCGTCGGCGCGATCAAACTCGCCGACGAAGTACGTGCGGAGTCCCGCCAAGCCGTCGACGCCCTGCACCAAGTGGGCGTGGCGGTAGTGATGATCACCGGTGATGCCGAAGCGGTCGCGCACAGCGTCGCCGCAGAGCTCGGTATCGACCGGGTCTTTGCCGGGGTGCGCCCTGAGGACAAAGCCGACAAGGTCGCCGAGTTGCAGCGCGAGGGCCGCAAAGTCGCCATGGTCGGCGACGGCGTCAACGATGCCCCCGCACTCGCTCAAGCCGACGTCGGCATCGCCATCGGCGCGGGCACCGACGTCGCGATCGCCTCGGCCGGAGTCATCCTCGCCAGCGATGACCCGCGTTCGGTGCTCTCGGTGATCGAACTGTCCAAGGCCAGCTACCGCAAGATGAAGCAAAACCTGTGGTGGGCAGCGGGATACAACCTGATCTCGGTGCCACTGGCTGCCGGGATCCTCGCCCCGATCGGATTCGTGCTGCCCATGTCGGTCGGTGCCATCCTGATGTCGGCGTCCACGGTGGTCGTGGCTCTCAACGCCCAGCTCCTGCGCCGCCTGGACCTACGCCCGCAGACCAGCACCACCCACGCGCTGCACGACACCCGCCCCACAGCCAGCACTGGGTAAGGAAACAGACCCTTGAAAAGGAGATGATTGTCCGATGACGACATCGTCCGCACCGGAGAACGAGTGCGCACATACCGCGCACGGCTACATCAGTGACAAAAGCCGCTACCTCGCGCGACTCAAACGCATCGAGGGCCAAGCCCGCGGAATCCACCGCATGGTCGATGAAGAGCAATACTGCATCGACATCCTCACCCAGATATCGGCGCTGACCAAGGCGCTCGAAGGTGTCGCGCTCGGCCTGCTCGACGACCACCTCAAACACTGCGTCCTCGACGCCGCCCAGGCCGGCGGCGCCACCGCCGAGGACAAGATCGCCGAAGCCTCCGCCGCCATCGCCCGACTCGTCCGTTCCTGATCCCCACCCGCACAACCGATCACGCCCGACCCTCGGCGCGGACGCATCCGCTCACGTCCGTGGCTGTCGCACCCACTGCGGCACCACCGGCCCGCCCGGGGCCGGGCGTTCGGCCTCGGCATCAACGGCCAGCACCACCCCACGCTCGGCCAGCCACTGTGCGGGATCGACATTCACCCCGGCGGGATCGAGAACCTCGAAATGCAGGTGCGGGCCGGTCGACACACCGCGGTTGCCCACCGTGGCCACGATCTGTCCCATCCGGACCCGGGTGCCCTGCTCGAGCAGATTCTCATCGTTGTGGCCGTAGGTGGTGATCGTGCCGTCATCGTGGCGGATCCGCATCCACAAGCCGAAGCCTTGCGCTGGGCCGGCGGTGATGATCTCCCCATCGGCCACCGCGACAATCGGAGCACCCAGATCGTTGCCGATGTCGATGCCCTGATGGCCGCGCCCATCCCCGAACGTCGAGGTGATCGAGCCGGCAGTAGGCGCCACCGCACCCCCGCTCCCCGGCACCGCAGCACCCGGAGCCCCCGGTTGTGGTTGCGGCCCATGCGGGACGCTGGGATCGTGCGGCACCAACGCCGCCACCAACGTTGCCACCAGACGAGCCAGCGGCAACGCATCGATGATGCGAAAGCCACTGAGCGGATCGACAGTCGAACCAAACGCGCCGAAACACTCCAACGCGGCCACACTGCCGCTGTCGCTGCTCCCGGACTGCGCATGATCACGTAAACACGACGACGCATGCTTGATCGGCTCACCCAAGCTCGCTGCCGCCGCACCGCCCAGCGCCGCCTTGACCGTGTCCTGCACGAGAACCACCAGCTCCCGGGCGACATGGTCATCGGGTGCGGCCGCCGCGGGCAGCACCGGCGCCCACGCCACACCCACTGCCGTCGCCACCGCGACCACCATGAGCATCCACCGCCCGTTCACTGCGCCCGCGAACGAAGCCACCACCATGTGCATACCGTCGAACCCTTCTGACGTCGACGTCGACCACCACTCGGGCGGATCGAATCGATGCCGAAAGTCCACGCCGAGAGAGCGACGCCCAGCATCACACCACGCACACCACCAGCCCCACCAGTCACACAAGTTCCCACGACTGCAGCCGTGATTTTCGTCGCGAGACATGCTTCCCGCAGGTCAGTAGGGGAAAGGCAAGGGCCCGAACCGCACCGAACTACTATCGTGGCTAGTAGAATTGTTATCGAAGCGCCACCTTGCGGGGCGTCTGAAACAAGGAGGACAGATGTCGACAAAGCGCGCGCGCATCATCATCGGGGCATCAGCGGCGGGCCTGCTGGTGTTGGCGGGCTGTTCCGACTCCGAGGGACAAGACCACTCCTCGATGACGGGAATGGTCACCACCACCTCGATAGCGGCACCATCCTCTGTGGCCGACATGGGCGAGCACAACGCGGCCGACATGACCTTCGCCCAGGAGATGATTTCCCATCACTCACAAGCGATCACGATGAGCAACATCCTGCTCGACAAGAACGACATCAATCCCGAGGTCGTCCGACTGGCCCAGCAGATCAAAGCCGCCCAGCAGCCCGAGATCGACCAGATGAAGTCCTGGGTGACCACGTGGGGAGCTTCGATGAGCTCGAGCTCGCAGGGCCACGACATGAGTCAGATGAGTGCCGGGGAATCGATGTCGCCGTCAATGGGCGGTCACGACATGCCCGGAATGATGACCGAACAACAGTTCCAACAGCTGCGCGAGGCCCAGGGAACCGCGGCGGCTCGCCTCTACCTCACACAGATGATCGAGCACCACCGCGGCGCCGTCGCCATGGCCAAGACCGAGATCCAGGACGGGAAGAACCCCGAAGCCATCGCACTGGCGCGAAAGATCATCTCCGACCAGGAATCGGAGATCGCCGAGATGCAGCGACTACTCGCCGGCCTGTAGTGGCCCAGCCGCACCCGCCCGACGGCCTCGAGCAAATGACACGCTCGCTTTCACCATCACAGCAGGCAAGCTACCGCCACCAGCGCCGACACGGCGCCGGTGGCGGTGACGACGGTAGGTAGGACAACAACCCCTGCAACCGTGGCAGCGGCCATTGCGTGGTGACCACGTGACACACATCGCCGACCGTCATAGAGCCGGTGCAAACGCGGCGTCACACTCGCAGAATCACTGATCGACAACGCCCCCGCCGGAAAATCCGACGACCCGGCCGATCGGGCCAGCGTTCCCAACGCCGAGCACACTGTCCGGGTGCCGACCTGTTCGGCCGCCCGTGCATCAGCGGCCTGCTCGACAAGTGTCGCCACCTCATCAGCACCGCGAGCGAACAGCGGAATGAACGGCAACGCTCGGCCCAGAACCCCAGCGAGCAACACGATCGCGTGATGCCGCTGGCGTCGGTGTGCGCGTTCGTGAGCCATCACAGCATTCAGTTCAGCGCCGGTCAGAACGTCCTGCAAACCCGTCGTCGCAGCGATCCCCGCGTTGCGGCCCGGCAAACAGAAGGCCATCGGCCGCTGATCGCTGAGCCACCACACATCAGGAAACCGATCACAACGTTGGCCAACCAGACGTAACGCTTGCAGATAGTGCTCGCGTGCCCGGCCCATTGCGACCGCAGCACGTGCCACCAAGGACACCACCCAAACGGCCGCCGCCACCGTGCTGGCCAGCACCGCGGCCCCAGCCACGGTCTCCACCTGGGCCGGCGCGCCATGAGACAACACACGCAGGCAGGAGGCCACCGCCGACAACTTATGCACGCCGAAGTGGTTCGGCACCACCAGCACCGACACCGCAGCGACCCACAACGCCGTGAACATCGCCTGGGCGGCCGGCCACGCCACCAACACCCACCGAGCATCGATGCGTGGCTGGATACGCACCATCCACCGCGGCCACCACCAACCCAGCAGAGCCGCTGCAGCCACCAGCACCACCGCCATGCTCATCAGCGCCAACCCATCTCGCGCCAGGCGCCGACGGTGTTCAACTCGCTGGGACCGTTCTCCATCAATCCTTCTTCCCTCGCCACACGGCACTGCACCCAAGTATGACCGGAACACACGCCTGCATGCCCCAAGAAACTCGGCACCGCAACCCCTAGAACGCTCCCTACTAACGGAGATAGTATTTAGAGTCGATGTGGACAGGGGTCATAGTGAACCTCGCCGACAAGGGAGCGTTTCGGGTGGTCACAGGTTTCGAGCACGTCGATGATGAGCAGCGGCGGTACCGAAAGGCCATGCGAGAGGTCCGGCGGGCGCCAACACCCCACTCAGCGCACACTTTCTTCGCCGAAGCACATGGCCTCTGCACGACGAACCGCCGACGGCACGTCACCGCTCATCTAGGCATGGCGCGCCAGCTGGCGAAACTCGGCGACAATCGAGGATCGATACACCACACGGCCGCAGCAATTGGCGTTGCCGCCAAGATTCGAGCCTGCCCTAGGTGACATGGCTGGCCGATCGTGCATGGTGCGTCGCCGACCCGCAATTCGCCACCATCGGTGCCAGTGCCGCCGCAATCACCGACACCCTTGCCGACTCGAGGATCGATACCGTCGACGACGACCCAAGAGTCGATCCCCCGCGCTACCTCTGATGGCGGAGCGGCAGCACAGCGGATCACCAGCTACGACGTCGTAAGGTACATTTTCGGCGAATTGCGGTGTATAGCACTATCTTTCGTCACCAGTGACGATAGTGAACGGGAATCACGGGGCCGAACGCCCCGGCTGATGTACATTTGCAACAGCGAACCGGATCACATTGGTGGCTCTTAGAGCGCGCCGATGGTGATGTTGTTCGTTGCACGCCAGCAGCTTTGGCTACTTGTGACTGCGTCTGACCGCAGCTGGCTCGCGCGCCGCGAACATGCTTGCCCAGTTGTCGACTACAGCAAAGATCCGGTTTGCTAATGTGGCGACGCGTTCTTCTGAGTTGCCACACCCAGCCGAAGACCGTTCTCACAGGATCGGAGGGGAGGGCGGTGAGGCCCCCTACTGTGCAGTCCCTCTCCCCTCCGTCCTGGGTCCGAGGCCGCGTGTCACCCCATGCAGGGAAGGTCAGTGCCCGATCTTATGAAGTAGCTGCGAGGCCGGCATTTTCAGAGCTTTGGCGATGCGCGCCAGGGTGATGATGGTTGCTCGCCGCGATCCGTCTTCCACGCCGCGCAGCATGTTGCGCTCGACGCCGGCCTCGAGACCCAGGGCCCGCTGACTGAGGCCCAGTTCCTCGCGGCGGGTCGTGATCGCTTCTCCGAGAGCGCGTAGCAACGCAGGTTCGTCGATGTCGACGGCCATGACGGCTCCTCCTCCCCTATCGCCCGCCAGGTCGGCGGGCGCACTCGGCGTGGCTGAGCCTACCGGCGAGGTCGCCGCGGGCGGCACTACGACGGCGGTGCGCCCGGTCGGCGCGGGACAGCTGCTCACTGCGCGGGTTTCACGATCGTCAGGGTCAGCTGGTCGTCGTCGATGTGCTCGTCGAACTCCTCGACAGCCAGCCAGTGGTCACAGACGTACTGGTCGCGGTCGGAATCGTCCATCGCTGCCCACTGCTCGGGCAGCGGGCCGACGTAGCGCTGCACCCGGCGGACCAGATACGACCGCTCGACAACCTCGGTGCGCGCCAGCTCGGGCATCGCTTGCTCGACCAGCCCGACAAGGGCGGCAGCCGCGTCATGTTCAGCGTCGACACTGCCTGCGAGGTCGCAGGCTCGGCGCCACTGCTCGATGCTTGCGGCGATCGCTCGCGCATGAACGCTCATCGGTGTTGCCGCGCAGGTGTTTTCGGTGGTCGTTGCCATGTGCTGCTCCTTCTTCCTCCGTGCCGTAATGGTTGCCTATAGGCTACCGTTGATGGTAGTCTATAGGCAACCACCACGGATGGAATGGGCGAGGAAGCGACGATCATGGGGCACATCATCTCGAAGACAGCGGAACATCGACCGGCGCTGCGTCGCAGACGATTCCGCCACGACAACCCGACCGCGCTGGACTTGTTCTCAGGATTTGGCGGATTCACCCAGGGCATCGAGGCCGCAGGATTCGACACCATCGTCGGGGCCAACCACAACCGCTACAAGGTCGAGGTGCACGAGGCCAACCACCCGCACGTCGAGCACTGGATCGCTGATCTGATCAACACCGACTCCGACACCTACCACTCGGTGCGCGAACTCCCGGCGGCCGATCTGCTGGTCGCCGGGGTGACCTGCACCAACCACTCCCAGGCCAACACCCAGCGCGCCTACGAACAGGGTCTGACGTTGTTCGACCTCGACGACCCCGAGTTCGAGGAACGCGCCACCCGGTCCGAGCGGGACCGCGCCACGGCCAACTGCGTGCTGCACTACGCCGATCAGCACCACCCGCTGCTGATCCTGGTCGAATGCACCACCGAGTTGCAGTCCTGGGGTCCAGCGGTGCCCGGGCGACGCAAGGTCGGCGACGGGTCGACGTATCGGTGGTGGCTGCGCGAGATCACCAAGCTCGGCTACGAGCACAAGGTGCTCTACCTCAACTCGATGTTCTTCGGCGTCCCACAGAGCCGGGACCGGCTCTACATCGTGTTCTGGGACCGCACACTGCCCGCCCCCGACCTCGACCACCGCCCCCAGGCGTGGTGCGGCCCCTGCGACGAGGCCGTCGAGGCGATGTGGGCGTGGAAGACCGGCGTGCCCGCCAGCGGATCGGTGCGCTACGGCAAGCAGTACAACTACCGCTGCCCGCGCTGCTTCGGTGAGGTCTCCCCCACCGCCACACCGTCGCTGACCGCCTTGGACCTCACCCACCTGGGAACCCGGATCGGCGAGCGGGCCAAGCCGCTGGCCCCGGCGACCATGGCCCGCGCGGAGCGGTGCCGTCAGAAGTTCGCCGAGTTCCCCGCCGTGCTGATGCCGGCCAAGGCCCAACGCGGCGTGGAACGCCACCCGCTGCAACCGATGTCGACGCAAACCTCGCAGCAAGAGACCGCGCTGCTCAGTACCGGCGCGATCATGGTCGCCGCCGGAAACACCTTCGAGCGCCCCGGATCGCAGTGCCGGACCCGAACCCTGGGGCAGCCGCTGTGGACCCAGACCGCCACCAACGCCACCGGCCTGCTCACTCCCCCGGTCGCGATGGCCATCAACAACTTCCAGGGCGCACCACGCGGCCTCGATGAGGCGCTGCCCACCCAGGGCGGTTCGGAAACCCTGAGCATCGTGTCCTCCGGTGTGGTGCCCTTCCGCAAACACACCACCCCGACCAGCCACGCCCAGGCCATGCCGACGGTCACCGCCGAACAGACCCCCGGCCTGCTCACCGCGACCGGCGACCCCGCGCTGCTCGCGGGCTGGTTCAAACAGAACGGCAGCACCGGCACCGAAACCGCCGCGCACCCGCTCACCGATCCGCTGGGCACCCTGACCAGCCGCGACACCACCGCCCTGCTGGCCACTCACTGGCGCGACGCCCTCGCCGACATCCCGCTGGAAGACTGCTTCTTCCGCATGATGACCCCGCACGAGGTCGGCCGCGGCTGCGGATTCGACCCCGACTTCGGCGACCACAAAGGCACCTTCACCGTCTGGGGCAAAGGCCGCGACCAGATCGACGGCTACGGCAACGCCGTCACCCCACCCGTCCCGCTGTGGATCGGCACCCGCCTACGCGAAGTCCTGCACCCCACCAGCGGATGATGACGTCGACCGCCCCGGCACACCGTGACCACTGTGCCGGGGCATCCGGCCCAGTCCACACGGACGGGCCGCGCTCGGACAGCTCGGAAAGCCTCACCGATCACGCCCGTTGCTATTATTGCTGCATGATTGACGCTGGCCGGTGGGGTGCGATCCGCGACCTGGCGGATCGCCAGTTCGGGCTGTTCACCACCGCCCAGGCCCGCAACCTCGGCGTCGCGCCGTATGTCCTGGCTCGCCTCGCTTCCCGTGAGGCCATCGTCCGGGTACACCACGGTGTCTACGAGGTCCCCGAGTCCTCGGCCTGGACCACGCTCGGTGACTGGGCGGCACAGTGGTTGGCGCTGCACCCCGCCGCTGACATCGAGGACCGCCGCACCCACCCTGACAGCGTGGTGAGCCACGCCGCCGCCGCCCAGGTCCTTCGGCTGGGCACGATCACCGCATCCGGGCTCGAGCTGAGCAGCCCGCATCGCATCAACGTCCGCGACCCGTCGGTGCGCACCTGGCGCCGGCCGATCGGTGACCGCGGCCGCGACTGGGACCTCGTCGACGGACTGCCGGTGACCACACCCGCGCGCACCGTGGTCGACCTGCTGCTCACCCACGGCGACGGCGGGCACATCGGGACCGCGCTGCACACCTGCCTGACCGAATCGCTGGTCGACGCCGACGAGCTGATCGCGGCATGTGATCGGGCCGCGCCGCGCTGGAAGTACGCCTCGGGTGCTGAGCTGTTCGCCTCGTTGCTCGATCAGGCCCAGATGCCGGCCGAACCGGTGCTGGTCGGCTGATGGCGTATGCGTCCGAAGAGGCCTTCCGTGCCGGGCTGAAAGCCCGCCTGTCCGCCGAGGCTCGGACGAGCAGATTCAGCCGTGACGAGCTCGCTCAGACCGTGACCCTCCAGTTGTTCCTGGCCCGGCTGTTCCGTTCCCCCGACGCCGACCAGTGGATCCTCACCGGCGGCACCGCCCTGCAATTCCGGGCGCCGACCCAGGCCCGCCCCACCGCCGACGCCGACCTGGCGACCCGCCTCGACGCCGAACACATGCAGCACTCGCTGCGCCAGGCCGCCCACCCCGGACCCGGCGACTTCGGCGAGTTCGACATCACGATCACCGCGACTCGTAGCCCGGGCTTGTTCGCCGGGCGTATCCGTTACAACCTTGCCGGACAACGGTTCTCCGACGCCACGCTCGACCTCGCGACCCACCGGGAGATGCTGCTACCGCCCGAGACGATCAGCCCGCGCCCGGTGCTCGCGCTCGACGAACTCGACCCCATGCCCGTGATCCGGATGCAGGCCGCCGCCGAGGCAGTCGCCGACAAAGTCGCTGCCCTCTACGAGCTGCACGGCCCCCACGGCGACAGCCCCTCGACCCGCGCCCACGATCTGGTCGACCTCGTCATCCTCGCCCGCACCCAGTCGTTCGACGCCGAGCAGCTGCATGCTGCGATCTGCCACCAAGAACAGCGCCGCGACCTGACGATCCCTGCGCCGTTGGTGCTGCCCAACCCGACCTGGGAGCGCGACTACCCAGAGCGCGCCGCGCACAGCGGCTTGCCGGCGCACCTGCACCAGGCCGACGCCGCGCTCACGGCCGCCAACAGCCTCATCGAACCGATCCTGACGGGCGCGACAGAGAACGGCCAGTGGAACCCCGACGACGGTGTCTGGACTTCGGACAGGCCACGTTCGATTGGAGAACTGCTCGCCGACACCCGTGCTGCACAGGCGGCACCGCGCACACCGGCACCGGGGACCTCCCCGCGGCCATCGTCGCGTAGCACAGAACGCTCCCGCGACCACGGACCCGAGCTTTAGATTTGACCAGCGGCCCCGCCGCAAAGCGGGAATGGCGCAGCGAAGGCAGGAGGACGCGATGCGTGATGTGTTCGGTGAGTGGTACTCCGATGGCGACGATGAGCGCCGCGATTTCGTCACTAAGGCCAGAATCGCGTTGGATGCCAACGTCCTGCTGGGCCTGTACCGGATATCGAAGGAGTCCCGCGAGAAGATCCTCGTCCAGCTCGAACGGGACGATATCCGTCCGCGCCTCTTCCTTCCCTACCGCGCCGGCTTCGAATACCACCGTCAACGACTGTCCGTCGCAGCCGATCACGCCAAGCAATACACCAGAGCGACGAACATCATCTCGGGAGTCAAGGGCAAAGGCGTCAATAGTCAGCTCCTGCAGGAACTTCGCGCGGCTATCAGGGAAGTCAAGGACACCGGAGTACAGAAACGACTACTCGACGCGGCGGACACGGCATTCAAGGAAGCCGCGACTACCATCGACGGAGCGATACGGGCAGAGCGTGAGTCGAATATCCTCCACCCCAAACAAATTCAGACAGATGACCCAATCCGGGATCGTATCGAGAAGCTGTTCACCGATGCCGGTCAGATCGGTCGTCGGCGGACATCGACCGACCTCCGGGCATGGGAGGACCAGGCACGTGCTCGGCTCGCCGCTGCCATGCCCCCCGGGACCGGAGTCGATGAGTCCAAGCGGGACGGCGGGATCGGTGACCCACTCATCTGGATGGAGATGATGGACCTGGCCCGAGCTGTCGAGCAGGACGTGCTGTTTGTGAGCGACGACATGAAGGCAGACTGGCGTCAGATCGTTGACGACAAGGACTTCGGGCCTCTACCTGACCTTCTGCGTGAGTTCGCTGACGAAACCGGCCAGCGATACCACCACGTGAACTCGGACACCTTCCTCGAAGACCTCAACACCTATCTCGACGCCGATGTGGACAACGATGTGATCGACGAGGTCAAGAATGCACGCATTTCTGTCTCCGATTCTGGTTCGAGGATCGTTCTGCCCGAAGAGACTATGGAGCGCCTGAGGGAATGGGTTCGCACCAACGAGGCGTTTGACACGACGCTGCGCTCCGAGGCGTTCCGGAACTTCATGTACGGGGAAGACAATCCCGCATCTAAGTCGTTCCAGAAGTTTATGTACGGGCCAGGCAATCCGGCATCTAA